>NZ_BOVJ01000078.1 GCF_018403665.1 Paenibacillus cisolokensis | reverse complement strand
GAAGACCACGTCCGGTGGTCTTTTTTTTTTCGGTTTTACGCGAATTCGCGAATGATGGCCGGTAAAATACCGGAAACGGAGTCTAATTTTGCTTCCGGAAGGCCATTCTAATTAATGATGAAAGAAAGTTCGGTGGTCGAAGCCCGTGCAACGAAAGCTGCGTTTACGCAATCGCGAGGAATTTAGCCGGATTTACCGGTCAGGCAAATCGTTCGCCAACGGCCAGTTCGTCGTCTATTGGTCCAGGCAGCCGGCTGCCGAGCCGTTTCGGCTCGGCGTATCGGCGAGCCGGAAAATCGGCAACGCTGTAGTAAGAAATCGGCTGCGGAGAGTGGTGAAGGAGATCGTCCGTCTCCATGCGGACCGCATCGTGCCCCAGGTCGATTTGATTTTGATCGTTCGCAAGCCGGCTGTTAGCATGAAGACGAAGGAATTGGAGCGGAGCGTGCTGCACGTTTTGCGGAAGGCCGGGTTGCTGAAGCCGCGGGACTGAGCTTTCGGACAGGGCGCGGCTTCCGGTTGCGAACGGCCGCCGGAAGGGCGCTTACCTCGCAATGGACAGACAGTTTCTTTGCATACGAAATTATGGTATAGTGTTGAATGAAATGCGATGGCTCTGAGAGAGGAGTTTTACATGTTGTCCCGGATTTCAAATAAAAGATGGCGGTTAGCGGGAGCCATGCTGATCCTGGTACTGCTGCTTGCAGGCTGCTCTACCGGTCAAATGACGGAAACGGAAGATTTGCTTAACGGAAACTTCTGGGAACGAAACGTCGTATACTGGTTCGCGTTGATGCTCGATACGTTCGCCGGATGGTTTAACGAATCGTACGGCTTGTCCATTCTGCTGCTGACCATTATCGTCCGTACGCTGATATTGCCGTTGACGCTCAAGCAGTACCGCAGCTCGAAGGCGATGCAGAAGCTGCAGCCCGAGCTTGCCAAAATCAAGCAGAAATATAAAGACAATCCGCAGAAGCAGCAGGAAGAAACGATGAAGCTGTTCCAGCAGCATCAGGTCAATCCGCTCGCGGGTTGCTTGCCACTGCTGATCCAGATGCCGATATTTATCGCGCTGTACAATGCGATTTACGGAAACCCGGATATTCGCGAGCATACATTCCTGTGGATGCAGCTCGGAGAGCGGGATCCCTACTATATTTTGCCGGTCATCGCGGCCATTACGACCTATCTGCAGTCGAAAATGATGATGTCGACACAACAAGCCGCTCCCGGCATGCAGGGAATCATGATGATTTTCCCTGTTCTGATCTTTGTTATGGCGCTGTCATTCCCGGCAGCCTTGCCGTTGTACTGGATATATAGCAACATCTATACGATCATCCAAAACTATTTTCTGTATGTGCGTACCTCATCCAAGGAAAAGGAGGGTGTACCTGCGAAATGAAGAAAATCGTCGTGTCGGGCAAAACGATCGAAGATGCTGTGCGTAACGGTTTGGAGCAATGGCAAGTGAGCGAGGATCGCGTAGAGGTGAACGTGCTGGAACAGCCGGCCAAAGGGTTGTTCGGCCTGATCGGCGCCAGAGACGCCAAGGTGGAGCTGACGCTTCGGCCGGATGCGGCGGAAGAAGCCGAGGCTTTCGTGGCGAACGTCGCCCGCGCGATGGGACTCGACGTCCGGATCGAGCGGCGCGAAAGTCCCGACGGATTGCTCTTCGCCCTGACAGGCGGAGAGGATCTCGGCATGCTAATCGGCCGCCGTGGCCAGACGCTCGATGCTTTGCAATATTTGGTTAATATTGTAGCCAATCGTTACGCAGACCATCATCTTCGAATTGTGCTCGATGCGGAAGATTTTCGCGAGCGTCGGCGCAAGACATTGGAACAGCTCTCGGAGAGGCTTGCCGGCCGGGTAGTCCGAACGAGAAAAGACGTCGAGCTGGAGCCGATGTCGGCGCATGAGCGTAAAGTCATTCATTCGCAGCTGCAGCATCATCCGAAGGTCAAGACATACAGCAAGGGCGACGAACCGAACCGGCGAGTCGTCATTACGATGAAGGTATAACGCTACCGAAGTAAATGTAGACGATAGACGCAGCAATGGCTGGAACGGTCATTGCTGTTTTTCCGTTTATCGAAGGATGCGGTTCCTTGTTTCAGGTTATGATGGAAAGACGGAAACACCGCTTACGAGGCGACTTTTCCTGCGGAAAAGTTAAGCGTATGCTTTCGAAGAGACTTTTCCTCCGGAAAAGTGTTAGGAGGTGCCCAATGCACACAACACACGACACAATCGCAGCCATATCGACGGCGGTCGGCGAAGGGGGGATTGCCGTTATCCGGGTCAGCGGTCCCGAAGCGATCGCCCGCTGTGCGGCAGTGTTCCGATCGTCGCATGATTTGACGAAGGCGGAAAGCCATACCGTCCACTATGGACATATCGTCGACCCCGTCAGCGGCGAAAAATAGAAGAGGTGCTCGTTACGGTGATGCGCGGTCCGAGGTCGTTTACAGCCGAGGACGTCGTGGAAATCGGCGCGCATGGAGGCGTTGTAGCCGTCAAACGGGTGCTGGAAACATTGCTGGCCCAGGATGGGATACGTCTTGCGGAACCGGGCGAGTTTACGAAACGGGCTTTCCTGAACGGGCGGATCGACCTGATGCAGGCGGAAGCGGTAATCGATTTGATCCGTTCCAAATCCGACAGAGCGTTTGCAGTAGCCATGAAGCAGGCTGAGGGCACCCTGTCCAAACGTATTCGCGAGCTTCGGCAATCGCTGATCGAGCTGCTCGCTCATGTCGAGGTGAATATCGATTATCCGGAGCATGATGTTGCGGAAATGACCAATGCCTATATTCGCGAACGATGCGGAAAAGCAGTCGAAGAGATCGAGAAGCTGCTAAAAACGGCGAAGGAAGGCAAAATATTGCGGGAAGGCATCGTTACCGCCATCGTCGGTCGGCCGAACGTCGGCAAATCTTCTCTGCTCAATGCGCTGACCAGGGAGAATAAGGCGATTGTAACCGATATTCCGGGTACGACCCGGGATATTATCGAAGAATATGTGACGATTAACGGCATTCCGCTTAGGCTGCTCGATACGGCCGGCATTCGCGAGACGACGGATGTTGTCGAGAGAATCGGGGTGGAGCGTTCCCGTTCGGCGCTGGAGGAAGCCGATCTGATCCTGTTTGTGTTGAATGGAAGCGAGCCGCTGCATGAAGACGAGCTCGAGCTGCTCGGCAAGCTGAAGGATCGGCGCATGATCGTCATCGTCAACAAAAGCGATTTGCCCCAGCAGATCGAACTGGAGCCGATTAAAGCGATCGTGCCGGAGGAATCGATTGTACGCATGTCGGTAAAGGCCGAGCAGGGCCTGGACGATTTGGAGGGAGCGATCAGTGCGCTCTTTTTCGAAGGCCAGCTAGAATCGCATGATTTGACTTATGTCAGCAACGTTCGGCATATTACGCTGTTGAAGCAGGCGCAGCAATCGCTTCGCGATGCGATCGAAGCGACGGAAGCGGGTATTCCGATCGATATTATACAAATTGACATTCGAAACGCTTGGGAGCAACTAGGGGAATTGATCGGGGATGCGGTTGGGGAATCGCTGATCGATCAAATCTTTTCCCAATTTTGCCTCGGCAAATAATGACGCCAAGCAAGGAGGTATTAGGCAATGGGATATGAAGCTGGTCAATACGACGTAATCGTCGTTGGCGCGGGCCATGCCGGCTGCGAGGCAGCGCTTGCCGCCGCCCGAATGGGCTGCGATACGCTGCTCTTGACGATCAATCTGGATATGGTCGCTTTCATGCCGTGCAATCCGTCGATCGGCGGACCGGCGAAAGGACATGTGGTTCGGGAAATCGATGCGCTCGGCGGCGAAATGGGCCGCAATATCGACAAAACCTTTATTCAAATGCGCATGCTCAATACGGGCAAAGGACCGGCCGTACATGCGCTGCGCGCGCAAGCCGACAAATTTTCCTATCAGCATATGATGAAGAAAACGATCGAGGAAACGGAAAATTTGACGCTTCGCCAAGGAATGGTCGACGAGCTTATTGTCGAAGACGGGCGATGCGTAGGCGTCGTGACGAAAACCGGCGCGGCGTATCGGGCGAAAGCGGTCGTTCTGACGACCGGTACGTATCTTCGCGGCAAAATTATTATGGGCGAGCTGATGTATGAGAGCGGTCCGAACAATCAGCAGCCATCCGTCAAATTGTCGGAAAATTTGCGTTCGCTCGGATTCGAGCTCGTACGTTTCAAAACGGGAACGCCGCCGCGCGTTCATAAAGATACGATCGATTTCGACAAAATGGAAATTCAGCCCGGCGACCCGAATCCGAAGTTTTTCTCGTATGAAACGGAATCGTCGGACAATGAGCAATTGCCTTGCTGGTTGACTTACACTTCGGAGGAAACGCATCAGATTATTAACGAAAATTTGCACCGTGCACCGATGTTTTCGGGGCAGATCGAAGGAACGGGACCGCGTTATTGCCCGTCGATCGAAGATAAAATCGTGCGCTTTGCCGACAAGCCGAAGCATCAGATTTTTCTGGAGCCGGAAGGTAAGCACACGTCGGAATATTATGTGCAGGGGCTGTCGACCAGCATGCCGGAAGACGTGCAGCTGCGCATGCTTCGTTCGATACCGGGAATGGAAAAGGTCGAAATGATGCGCAACGGCTATGCGATCGAGTACGATGCGATCGTACCGACCCAATTGTGGCCCTCTCTGGAAACGAAGCGGCTGCCCGGCTTGTTTACGGCAGGGCAAATCAATGGGACTTCGGGCTATGAAGAGGCGGCCGGTCAGGGCATTATGGCGGGGATCAATGCGGCGCGCAGCGTCCAGGGCAAGGAGCCGATCGTCCTGAAACGGTCGCAAGCTTATATCGGCGTACTGATCGACGATCTTGTGACGAAAGGGACGAACGAGCCTTACCGGTTGCTTACGTCCCGCGCCGAATATCGGCTGCTGCTCCGGCACGACAATGCCGATCTGCGCCTGACGGAAATCGGCTACGAAATCGGTCTTATCTCCGAGGAGCGGTACAACAAATTTCTGCGGAAAAAGCATCTTGTAGAGGAAGAGATCGAACGGCTTCGCACGACAAAGGTTCGTCCCGAAGAGGCGGCCGCGATGCTCGAATCATTGTCATCCGCACCGCTATCGAATTCTGTCGACGCACTATCGCTGTTGCGCAGACCGGAAGTGACATATGCGCATCTCGAAACGATCGTGCCTTCGCCGCTGCCTCTGTCGGAAGAAATGAAGGAGCAGGTCGAAATTCAGATCAAATACGCGGGTTATATCGAAAAACAGCTGCAGCAAGTCGAACGGTTGGCCAAAATGGAAAACAAACGGATACCGGCCGACATCGATTACATGGATGTGCATGGATTGGCGTCGGAAGCCAAACAGAAGCTGTCGAACATTCGTCCGCTGTCGATCGGGCAGGCTTCGAGAATTTCCGGCGTGACGCCGGCCGACATTTCCATTTTGCTCGTTTATTTGGAGCATTATAATCGCGTTACAGCGGCGCGGGGGTAACCTATGGATGCAACATGGACCTGGTTTCGGGAAAAGCTGTCCGAGCGGCAAATTGACCTGTCGGAGGAGCAGCTTCATCAGTTTGAAACGTATTGGCGGCTGCTCGTAGAGTGGAACGAAAAATGAATTTGACGGGCATAACGGAGAGAGAAGCGGTATACGAGAAGCATTTTTCGACTCGATCACGCTTTCTTTCTTCGTTCCCTTTAACGGTGAAATCCGGATGGCCGATATCGGATCGGGCGCAGGCTTTCCAAGTCTGCCGCTTAAAATATGCTTTCCATATATACGGCTTACGATTGTCGACTCTTTGAACAAGAGAATTCAATTTCTTCGTCATGTAACGGAAACGATCGGTCTGCGCCAGGTCGAGATGATTCACGGCAGGGCAGAGGATGTCGCCCGGCTGCCCGAGCATCGGGACCAATACGACATCGTGACCGCGCGGGCAGTAGCCAAATTAAACGTCTTGAACGAGCTTTGTTTGCCTTTCGTCCGGAAAGGGGGCGTGTTCGCGGCCATGAAAGGTGCGAATCCGGCGGAGGAAGTGGCGGAAGCGGGCAGAAGCATACGCGAATTAAAAGGCGAGCTGGACCAGGTATATCGCTTGGAGCTTCCTTTCGAACAGTCGGAAAGGCATATTATTACGATTCGCAAAGTCGCTTCGACGCCGCGCAGCTACCCGCGAAAAGCAGGGGTTCCGCTCAAGCAGCCGCTTGTATAAACGTTTGACATGGATGCCATGTTCCACGTGAAACATTCGGCTGCAATTTTACGTATTGGGTATGCTTTGCTTTTGTGCGCTACCGGAACGGCATCCCGAAAGGTTTTTTCCGCTACGCAAGGCTGTCAAGCAGGAAATTGGCAAAAAGCTGGCGAATCTCTTTCATTAATAAAAGAATAATGGAATGAAGGCAAGACGCGAAAATGTTCCAAGCAGTCCGGAACGCCCAATAAGTCGCTTGCCCGGCAAGTATGGGCAAGAAACGGTTAAAGTTATCGGCATATTATATTCGGGTGGTAATTGACGATATGAAAGAACAATTTTCTCGTTTATTCGGGTTTAGCGATCGGAGCAACAATCAGGATGAAGTGAAACAAATTGCGGTGGATCAAATTGATACGAGTCCCTATCAGCCTCGCACCATATTTGACGATGACCGCATCGACGAGTTGTGCCAGACGATTAAAACGCATGGCGTTATACAACCGATCGTTGTCCGTATGCGCAATAACCGTTACGAGATTATAGCCGGAGAACGACGCTGGCGTGCCGTCAGCAAGCTTGGCATGGAAACGATACCGGCCATTGTCCGGGAATTTAACGATTCGCAGGCCGCGTCGATTGCGTTGATCGAAAATTTGCAGCGGGAAGGCTTGACGGCGATCGAGGAAGCGATCGCTTATCAGAAGCTGATCGACCTGCACAATTTGACGCAGGAAAGTCTGGCGCAACGGCTGGGCAAAAGCCAGTCGACCATTGCCAATAAAATACGCCTGCTCAGTCTCAGCGAACCGGTGAAAAATGCGCTCATGGAGCGTAAAATTACGGAAAGACATGCCCGGGCTTTGTTGGCTCTGGACACGGAGGAGCTTCAGGTCAAGGTGCTCCAGGATATCTTGACGAAGGAATTGAATGTCAAGCAAACGGAAAGCCGGGTTGCCTTTTATAAGGAAGTATCCAAAACGAAAAAGTCGAAACGTATTTCTTTCACGAAAGACGTCCGGCTGGCGCTGAATACGATCCGCCAATCGATCGATATGGTATCGGGTACCGGGATGAAGATTAAGACGAATGAGAAAGATCATGAAGATCACTACGAAATTATTATCAAAATTCCAAAACGATAATGAAATCGTTGACAATCGGATACCCCAGCTTGTTGACGTCCGATCGCACCCGGAAAGCTTCGACAAGCTATGCAGTTGTTCCGCAGGTTAGGCGATTCGAACGGGGAAGCTCCGATCTGTCCGGTGGCAAGGAGTCGTTTCGGATAGGCGAAAGCGGCGAAGCAAGCCGCTTTTTCTCTGTTTGAGGCGATGCCGCGATATCGGGATTGATATTTCCTTTCCGCCGAAATATAGCGCGCCGCACCCGGCCGTATGCGGCGAGCCTAGCGGCATAATTGCTTACTGCCTAAACATTCGTGCGGTAATCGGCCAGGGGGTTAATCCCTAATCAAGATAGAGGTGAACGGTTTGTCTAAAATTATTGCAATAACGAACCAGAAGGGCGGTGTCGGCAAAACGACAACGTCTGTTAATTTGGGCGCCAGTCTGGCTTCGTTGGGGAAACGGGTACTGCTTGTGGACATCGATCCTCAGGGCAACACGACAAGCGGTATCGGGATCAATAAAGCCGATGTCGAGAACAGCATATACGATGTATTGATCAACGAGGTGCCGGCAAAGGATGCGATCGTCGAAACGGCGATTCCGGGGCTGAAAATTATTCCGGCAACCATTCAATTGGCTGGCGCCGAAATCGAGCTTGTCCCGACGATGTCGCGGGAAGTTCGGTTAAAAAATCGCTGCAGCTGGTCAAAAACCAATTCGATTATATATTGATCGATTGTCCGCCCTCGCTTGGAATCTTGACGATCAATTCGTTAACGGCGGCAGATTCGGTCATTATTCCTATTCAATGCGAATACTATGCCCTGGAAGGGTTAAGTCAGTTGCTTAATACGATTCGCCTCGTCCAGAAACATTTGAATACGTCGCTGCAAATCGAAGGGGTATTGTTGACGATGTTCGATGCCCGTACCAATCTGGGCATTCAAGTGATCGAGGAAGTGAAAAAATATTTTCAGCAGAAGGTGTATCAAACCATTATACCGCGCAATGTTCGATTAAGCGAAGCGCCATCGCACGGACAAGCGATTATAACATATGATCCCAGATCTAAAGGGGCAGAGGTATATCTCGAACTTGCGAAGGAAGTGATCATGTATGAGCAAGCGGCTAGGTAGAGGTCTTGATGCGCTTATCCCATCGCTTACCGTCAGTGAAGATGATAAAGTGGTGGAATTGCCGTTGTCGCAATTGCGGCCCAATCCGTACCAACCTCGCAAAACATTCGATGAAGATTCGATTCGCGAATTGGCCGAATCGATTCGCCAGCATGGCGTCATCCAACCGATTATTGTACGTTCTGTTTTAAAGGGCTATGAGATCATTGCCGGGGAGCGACGGTTCAGAGCTTCACAATACTGCGGCAACGAGACGATTCCGGCTGTCATCCGGTCGTTTACCGATCAGCAGGTGATGGAAATCGCCCTGATCGAAAATTTGCAGCGGGAAGATTTGAATGCGATGGAGATCGCAGTCGCGTATCAGTCGCTGATGGAAAAATTCAATTTAACGCAAGAAGAACTGTCGCTTAAAGTAGGGAAGTCCCGTTCGCATATTGCCAACTTCGTACGGCTGTTAAGTTTGCCTGCGGAAATTAAAGAACATGTTTCACGTGGAACATTGTCGATGGGACATGCCCGCGCCCTGGCCGGTGTGAAGGACGAGAGACAGATGAAGCAATTGGCTTCCGATGCGGTAGCCAACGGTTGGAGCGTCAGAGAACTGGAGGATGCGGTTCAAAAGCTGGAGCGCCAAGAGCCGGAAAAGAATAAGGCGCGCGCCAAAAAACGCGATCCGTATATCGAGCATATTGAGGAGTCGTTGCGCGAACGTTTCAAGACAACGGTAAAAATCAAGCAGCATAAGGATAAAGGGCGCATAGAGCTTCAATATTATAGCAAACAAGATCTGGAAAGACTGTTGGAGCTGCTGCAGCTGGAATAAGGAGCTTCATTCCGGCCTTCGGCCATATACAGACGATCGGCTTTGCAAAGATTGAAACAATGTCTTTGATATACTTAACTGCTGCATACCGTCCGCAGACTTCATGTCGAACAGAAAACCGGTATGCTTTTTTGTTTGCTGCCAGGCTGGTATACTGAAGCATATGCTTGTTTATAGCTATAGATATTCGGCGAAGAGGGGTGGGACAATGGAAAGACAGGCGGATTCGATCATATATTTGGATCATGCGGCTACTTCATGGCCGAAGCCTCCGGAAGTCATTGAAGCGGTCCGGGAAGCGTTGCTGCATGACACGGCCAATCCGGGGCGCGGCAGTCATCGGATGGCCGTACGGGCCAGCCGCATCCTGTTTGAAGCGCGCAAGCAGCTCGGTCAATTGTTTCGGATTGCGAATCCGAACGATATCGCGTTTATGCTGAATACGACGATGGCGTTGAATGTCGCGATTAAAGGGTTTGTGAAGCCGGGCGATCATGTTGTGGCTACCGCAGTGGAGCATAATTCGGTTCGCCGTCCGCTGGAATATTTGAAACAATCGATCGGCGTGCGCGTCTCCTATATAGAGCCCGATGCCGACGGCGAGCAGTTGGCTGCGCAAGTGGAAGACGCATTGCGTCCGGATACGTCGCTGGTTATCGTCAACCACAGTTCGAACCTGCTCGGATCGATTATGCCTGTTGAGCAGATCGGCGCCTTGACCCGCAAAAGAGGAATTGCGCTGCTTGTCGATGCCGCACAGAGCGCAGGCGTGCTGCCCATCGACGTCGAGGCGATGGGGATTGACATGCTGGCTTTTCCCGGGCACAAGGGACTGCTCGGTCCGCAAGGTACGGGAGGGCTGTATATACGTCCCGATTTCGAAGTGGCGCCGCTTATGCACGGGGGAACGGGCAGCCAATCGGAAACGCCCGAACAGCCGTCCATTCGTCCGGACCGCTACGAAGCCGGCACGCCGAATACGCCGGGACTGGCAGGGTTGGCTGCGGGCGTCCGGCACGTACTGCATGAGTCGGTCGAAAAATTTATAATAGAGAATGGGCGTTGACGCAACGCTTATTGGAAGGTCTCCGGGAAGTTCCGGGCATTCGCCTGCTCGGACCGGCTGTCGGGCGTCCGCGGACAGGCATCGTTTCATTCGTGCTGAACGGCGTCGATCCGGCGGAGATGGCTTTTATTCTCGATCAGCATTACGGTATTGCGGTTCGCGCCGGCTTCCATTGTACGCCTCTGGCGCATCATTACGCCGGAACGACGGAAACGGGAGCGGTCAGAGCGAGCGTCGGATATGGAACGGACGAACAACACGTAGATGCATTGATTGAAGCGGTAAAGGAAATAAGAAAACACTATACGTGAAGATTTGGACAACAGGCTGCGTTTGTCGGGCACATCGTGGGGGAGCGGATGGAATGATATGAATGAATGGTTGAATAGTCCGGATCAATTGGTTGCAGTATTGGCCTGTTTGGGCGTGTTGGTTTTGCTCGTCATGCTGTTGTGGATCAGGGTCGGCATTTTAAGCCGCCGTATAAAAAATTGCGTGCGCAGTATTTGCAGATGATGGGAGAAACCGGCGTCGCCAATCTGGAAGAAATCATTTTGGAATTGAAAGAACGGCTTTCCGGACATGATGAAGCCATCCGCGGCCATCAAGCCGGGATGGAACAGATCAAGGACGCGCTTCACAATCTAAAAGGCCATGTCGGCGTCGTCCGGTATAATGCGTTCGGCGAAAGAGGAAACGATCTAAGCTTCTCGCTGGCCATTGTAAGCAAGGAGCAGGATGGCGTCGTATTTACCGGACTGTACGGCCGGGAAGAAACTTTCGTATATGCCAAGCCGCTGCAAGGAGGGGCATCGCCCTACCCGCTTACGCCGGAGGAACGCGAAGCGATCAATCTTGCGCTGCAGCGCAAGTAGACGAGCTTTTGCAGGCCGTAATGGCGGTATACAGACTTTGGGCGATAATTTCCGACATGCGCATCACGAGATGAAGCCGCGTATTCTGGAGCACGAAATATTCCATGAAGCCGCCGACATTGACAATACCGGTCATGTGAATATCGCCGACGGGAGGGAGCTCCTTGTTGACGCCGGCGCCCGGACGTACCGGCCCTTTGCCGACCTGGATGCAGCCTACGCTGGAAACTTGTCCGAGACACGCGTCAATGCCAATAATGAACGGCATGTTGATCTGATGGCGGATGCGCGCCAGCGTCTCGTCCAGGTTCATTGCATGGACCGGTTCCTCCAAGGTGCCGAACAGGTCGAAGAGGGAGCTGTTATGGCGATTCAAGGCCGTGCCGACAAGAGGGCCGAGCGCATCGCCGGTCGAGCGGTCAGTACCTATGCAGACGATGACGATGCGCTGATCTTTCGCGGATTCGCCGATGATCGAGATGAGCCGGCGGGTCAGCAAATTGACGACATCCGGATCGGTATAAGGAATTTTGAACGGCGTTTCTTTCGAGTGAACCAGTTTCATAGCTTCCCCCTCGCCTCCATGTAAAGTATTACTAGTATATGGACGAGACAACCTTTTTATACTACGGGAGGTAAGAGATGCTCATTGCGTTCGATTCGACGCAGCAAGCGCTTCGCGCCGAGATGCTTCTTGAATATGCGGAGATTGACATCGACATTTGTCCGACGCCTAAAGAAATAACGGCAGGCTGTGCGCTCTCCATTCAATTTCCCGACGAAGATCTGAGCTGTGTAAAAGAGGTTGTCGTCAAGGAAAAGGTGGAGATCCGCGGCATATTCCGATTAACGGAAAATGGGTATGAGGAGATAAGGGAATGGCATGAGGAAGATCTTTGAAGTTGACAATTCGGAAGCCGTAACCGAAGTCATCGAGGACGCCTATAATTGGGTAGTGAATCCTGACGTATGGCGGGACATCGGAATCGGCGCGATACGCATCCTGTTGATCATCGCTTTTGGGCAGCTTGTAATCTGGATCATTCACAAGGCGATCGACCGTTTTCTGGAGCGCGATACTAAGCGATTGCCGCTGCGGATGAGAAGGGTTCAAACGGTCGGCAGATTGTTGAAAAACATAGCGTCCTATGTCTTATACTTCGTTATCGGGATGCTTGTGCTGTCCGAATTCAATATAAACCTCGGACCGCTCCTTGCCGGAGCCGGCGTGCTTGGACTTGCGATCGGTTTCGGCGCGCAAAGTCTTGTGAAAGATGTTATTGCCGGCTTCTTTATTATTTTGGAGGATCAGTTCGCGGTAGGCGACGTCATCGAGACCGGAAAATTCAAAGGAACGGTGGAAGTCATCGGTCTTCGTGCCACCCGGATTCAAAGTTGGACAGGAGAAGTTCATATTATACCGAACGGTATGATTAGCGATGTGACGAATTTTTCATTAAACAATTCGCTTGCCGTCATCGATATTCCGATCCCTCATGAAGAGAACATCGAGCGGACGACGGAAGCGATCAATCATACATTAAGTCAATTGAAAGAACCGAATTTGGTAAGGACTCCGGAATTGATCGGTATTCAATCGCTCAATGCAAGCGAAGTGGTACTGCGAATCGTCGCGGAATGCCGTCCGAATACGCAGGCGGCCGTAACCCGGGCCATCAATATTGCATTGAAGAAGGCTTTGGACGAACGGCGCATGGAAAAAGACAACGGATGAACGGTTGTTTGAAATGGGAAGAGAAGGGAGGAGCATTATCCATGGAGCGTAAGCAATTTCAGCTTGGGGACATCGTGCAGATGAAGAAGCCGCATCCGTGCGGCACGAATGAGATGGAAGTGATTCGAATGGGGATGGATATCCGGATCAAATGTGTCGGCTGCAAGCACAGCGTACTCATCCCCCGAGCCAAGTTTGAGAAGAATATGAAAAAGGTGCTTCGGTCGGCCGAACCCGCTCCGCCGGATGCGGAACCGTAATGCGGCAGCGTAAAGGGGAAGCGGATGCTCAGGCTCAGATCGCCGGCAGAAGAATGCGCGGTTGGTTAGGATATAAAGGCGGTCTGAGCCTCGCGCATTATGAAATGACTGAAATTTCTGTCTAATCGAAAATGGATCAAGTAATACTTGCAACAAAACAAACGCTGTGATAGAATAAATTTTGTTGTGGAGAGGTACCCAAGTGGTCCAAGGGGGCTGACTCGAAATCAGCTAGGCGTCTCACGGCGTGCGTGGGTTCGAATCCCACCCTCTCCGCCATAAAGGTAAAACGTGGATAAAGCGGCCTGACAGGGCCGCTTTTTTATGCTTCGAGCTTGACGCCGTTCTCTTCGATGCAGCCGATCGCGCCGTCCGTCCGGCAAGGAGCGGCATGCTTCGCCATGGAGCGATATCGCTGCAGCAGTTCCGCAGCTCGCCGTCGCCGTATGCAGCGGTGGGCGGCGACGAATAGCCCTTTGAGACGATTTTTACCGAACCGCTATTCCTTTCCGAAACCGCGGCGGAAAAGCAGGCCGGTCGAAACTTTGGCGCACCAGAGCGCGAACACGACGAACAGCAGACTCCAGGCGAATGCGGGCATCACGGTCATTTGCCCGAGAATCGCGGCATCTCCGGCCGCTTCGGGTTTGACAAACGAAAGAGACAGAATGACGAACGAACTGATGACCGATTCGACCAGAAAGATGAACGCGATTAGCGTGTAGTAACCGGTTTTGAGCCACGGAGGCGCAAACGCATAGATAAACCCGGTCAATACGCCAAAGCCGGCGCACCAGGCCATGCCGTATCCGTTGCGGACAAACAGCGCAAGGCCCATCGCCGCCAGAATCGTGACGATAACAAGTCCCAGCCCTTCTCTCCGGCGGGCGTAAAGGTAAAACAGCAGCACGGTGAACAGCGAAGAGCCGACATATCCGGCAAGCGCTATGAAAACGGCCGTTCCTTTACCGGAATAGGACGATAACGTTACCCCGCTTTGATCGGAAAACAAATAAATGTACATCACGTCGCCGGAGAGCAGCAGCGTTACAACGGCGTGGGCCATCTCATGAATCAGCGTATTCACGTTCCGGAAAAATTCCGAAAAAGGCAGCAATCGTGTAAGAACGGCGGTAACGAACAGGATGCCCCCCATCATCAGCCAAGAACGAATCGATAATCCCCTCTTCCTGCCTTCAAGGCGGTAATGAACGGCCTGCGTCATTTGACAATGATTGTATCATATTCATACGGTCTGCCGCTTGTTTACGATTTCAGAAAAATTGATGAAACAGCAAAAAAGAGAGCCCGTATGGGCTCTCTTCCGACGGCGGTTGATGGTTGAGTCATTGAAATGCACAGGCAGCTTCAGAAAACGGGGCACCGCTTGCTCGCTTCAATTTTGTCGGCAGACCGTATGGACTGCTTTGCAAAATCCGCGATCGGGCGTGTGTGTTACAGACATCGTCTTTGGCACATCCCTCCGCTTCTACGCTGAGTGGATCAAATCCTCATGTCGTTGTTGCACCAAATGGTTCAACGGAACCACACCTCTCTTACGCCGTCAAAATTAGAATGCGCAAGCGCGGCGGGGAATATGCGCCGCCGTTTCTTCCGGATTTTCCCTAACGCATTCGTTTCCATTTGCGATTATGATTCGTGGTGTCGGGAAACCGCTCGCCTTTGCGAAGCCGGATTTTATGAGGATTGTTAATGCCCATATGAAACGAATTTTCGCCGTCTTCGATGTAAATGCCGTCGTTCGGCGCTTTGTCGCCAGGCTCGAATCGGGTCCATTCACCCATCTGATGCGTCGCCTCCATCCCTTTAATGGCATCGGAGCGGTTCGTAAGCTCCCACAGAATAGTGTGTGCGGACAACGCAAAACGATGCATCGCCGGTCTCCGTATTCTTGGCAGCGCAACGGCGTGCCCGACGACTGCTTTTCTCTGCCGGGGCAGACCGGCAACGGCTTCCGTGATGAAAGGGACAGCAGCGCCGTAAACCTCGGACGAGTTTGATCTGATCGGCTAACTGCCGCCGAACGGAGGAGCGTAAGCCTTTAATAGGTTGCCTCTTCCACCCAGTCCCCCCGAAGCAGATCCGAACTGATTGGAGGAAGTCCTAATGCATGAACAGCATTGCGAGCGTGATCGAAATCTAAAATTGGTGTTCCCCCAGCTTCATATTTGAAGTTGAATGCAAAGTATTTCGTTGTCTCCATGTTGATCGTGGTCCTACTAACTCCTGGTCAGGTTTTTGGTTCCAGCAACAAGGCCAAAACAAGTTCACCGCCCGATAATGTAGGTCCTTTCACCATCTTCGATCCGAATTTCAAATACCTTGACGATGGAACTGGTAATTTGTCCAATATTGGGGATAGCACAGTCAGAGTTTGGGGACAGACCTTGGGTACCCAAAGAGTTGACACGATTGGTGTTCAGGTTACGTTGCAAAGGTGGACGGGTTCACAGTGGGTCGATGTCAATACGGGAGCCAATAGCACGTTTTCCAATGCCTCGTATGCTTACTCCAGTCGCGAAATAAGCGTATCGACGGGATACTATTACCGGGTTAAAACCAGGCATTGGATTGTATATGGAGACGTGCGCGAGGAAGGAACCGTTTACTCGGATTCTTTACTGATCAACTAATAAATTGAGAAATAAAAAGACAGCAATCTTCGCTGTCTTTTTATTTGAGAGAAGATCCCAGTTTTAAAATTTCGGATTCGCCAAGTCTTCCCGATATTCGGACCAAAATTCGGTCGTCTGTAAGCCACTCCAAATTTGTATTGCCTTCCATCGGTGTCATTAAAATGGCTGCATGTCCATTGATGAATACATCCTTATATTCACCCGAACCGGTTGTCATTTCTACCTTTATTCCAGCGCTCTCCTCTTCAATTTTTTGCTGAATTATATTAAATACTTCATTGTTCGCATTTACATACTCGAATTGTACATTGTTATAATAATTTTTCCCATTTGGGCTAAAAAGCCGAATCGTTTCCATTTGAAAACCTTCCGGTATCTCCGTCGGAACTAACAGATGGAATGAAACTTTTGACTGTGCTTCTTCCAATGTAACTTCCACCATTTGGCTATCGCTGTTACTAAACGTTACTCGATCACTCGGTGGGGGCGTTTTGGTTTCTGATTGATGATGATCTGGCTTCTCGTGAAAAACGCAATTACATCCTGCTGTATCCTTTTGAATAAACCGGAAATATGCGAGTAAGCCGTTATAGGTGACATGTTAATCATAAGGTTTAGGGTAAAGGAGACAACAACAATCGAAGTGGCAATTTTCATTCTGCGCTTCCAGTGCAAAATTCGTTTTCTTTTTTCTAGGCGCTTCTGAACTTGCAACCAAGAATTCATACTATCGGGTATTTCGATATTATCATAAATTTGTCGTAATGCACTTTTCAATTCTTCATCTTGTTGCTCGTAAGAATCACTCATCTAAATTCACCCACTTTTGTTGAAACCGCTGCAACAGCTTCTTTCGCGCGCGATATAATTTTTGACTGACGATCTGTTGAGTAAGACCGAGCATATCAGCAATTTCCTTATAGGACATTTCCTCGATATAAAAAGGGTAATGAGTATTCGGTATTCCGGTTGCAATTCGGCAATAGCTTCGTGAAGCCGTTCGTTCCTGATCTTATTTTCAACTTCATCTTCCACATGCAACGAACCAATCCCGAGTAAAAATAGATTTTCATTATGATTGACGTCATCAATACCGGTTGTATAACGGTCTTTTTTAGATTTTCGTAAATGGTCGAAAGCCAGATTCCGGGAAACTTGTTTGATCCACGGTAGAGTTTTTCGACTTTATGATGCCGGATGGAAGATAATATCTTGAAAAAAGCCTCTTGGATCAAATCCTCTGTTAATTCGTGATCCTTGAGCAAAAAATACATGTCTTTATAAATAAAATGAAAAAATAGGAGCGATATATCCGCGACTGTATCTCCGGATGCAGCTCATCAAATTGATATAGTAAATAGCACCATTCTCTCACAATCGCACCGTTCTCTTTTCGTTTTATTATGCTTTCATGTAAGGGGCTACTACTATTATACTGGATTTGTAAACGTTTTTTGTGTTATAAATAGGTTTTTTATAAGATTTTTGGAAAATAAAAAGGAGACT
>NZ_BOVJ01000077.1 GCF_018403665.1 Paenibacillus cisolokensis | reverse complement strand
GGACCGCGGCGGCGCCGGTCGTCGGCGTCTCCTTGCGCCGGTGGCGCAAGGACGGGGCCGACCTGGCCCGCGCCGCGGAAGCGCTGGCCGCACTGGCCCGCCGTCGGGCCGTGCGGCTGCGGTTTTGCCGTTCCATACCCCCTCCGACGCGGAAGCGTCGAAGGAAGTGATGGAACGGCTCGGCAGCCTGGGCGGCGGCAGCTCGGTCGAGCTGGCCGCCCCAGGCGACGATCCGCAGCGCATGCTGCTCGAGGTCGGCCGCTGCGACCTGCTGTTCGGCATGCGCCTGCATGCGCTGATCTACGCGGCCAACCAGGAAGTGCCGATGCTCGGGCTGTCGTACGACCCGAAGATCGACCAGTTTCTTCATCGGCTCGGTCTTGAACCGGTCGGCACGACGGAGCGGCTCGATCCCGAGGCGTTCGCCGATCAAGCGGTCGCGCTGCTCGAAGGCGGCGAGACGTGGAGAGAACGTCATCGCGGCGCCATCCGGACGCTCAAGGCCGAGGCGGTGCGGCCTGCGCAACAAATTGTCCGGCTGCTGCGTTAGAGATATATACGGGAGGGATTCCTCTTCATGACAACGAGAACGGTTGAACAGCCAGCCGATGCAGGCGGGAAGGAGCGTCTTCCGGCTTCCGGCGGCTCGCCGGGCGAAGGCGGGCTGCCGGCCGTGCCGACAGTGCCGATTTACGGCATTCCTTTTTCCCGCATGAATATGGAGGATACGCTGCGATATATGACGGACGCCATCGAGCGGAAGCGGCCGATCCAGGTGATCACGGCCAATCCGATTATGGTGATGGCGGCTCTGGACAATCCGGCTTACTACAAGATGATGCTGGAAGCCGAGCTGATCGTGCCCGACGGCGCCGGCATCGTCTGGGCCGCTTCGTATGTCGGCCAGCCGGTCGCCGAACGGGTAGCCGGCTTCGATCTGATGCACAGGCTGATGGAGATCGGCAACCGGCGGGGATGGAGCGTTTATCTGCTCGGTACCACGCAAGAGACGATCGAGGCGGCGGCGGTCAACTTTCGCGACCGTTATCCGAACGTGAAGATCGCCGGTTTCCGCAACGGTTTTTTCGGGCCGGAAGAGGACGCCGATGTGGTCAAGGCGATCCGCAACGCCAAACCGGATCTTTTGTTTGTCGCCCGTTCGACGGATACGCAGGATCCGTGGATTGCCAAATATAAGCATGAATTAGGCGCGACGCTGATGATGGGCGTCGGAGGGAGCTTCGATATCGTGGCCGGCAAGCTGAAGCGGGCGCCGGTGCTGTTTCAGAAACTGAGGCTCGAATGGTTTTACCGGCTGCTGCAGGAGCCGAAACGGTACAAACGAATGCTGGTGCTCCCCAAATTCGCCTTGAAAGTAATCCGAGACAAAGAAAACGTAACGAAAGGCCGCCCAACTTTGCCGTAATTCCGCCAAAATCATGAAAAATTCATGAAATTGGGATTGGAGATTCTTTTTTGATCGGAGTATAATCAATCCGGTAGAAAAAAGGGGGTTGGATTATCCCAGTGGGCGTTACTTACGTATATCTCATCGGATTTGCTGTCGCGCTCGTCCTCGCGCTTGTATTGACGCCGCTCGTCAAATCGCTTGCGTTTCGGATCGGCGCTATAGACAAGCCCAATTACCGCAAAGTGCATACGCGGGTCATGCCGCGTCTTGGCGGTCTCGCCATATATATCGCTTTTGCCGTCGCGCTGTTCGTCGCCTTGCCGCTTATGCCGGACAGCCTGCTTCGTCCCTATGATATCAATCTGATCCGCGGGCTGCTCGTCGGCGGAACGATTATTGTGCTGATCGGCGCGCTGGACGACCGCTTCGAGCTTTCGGCAAAAGTGAAGCTGCTCGGCCAATTGGCCGCTGCTTGCGTCGTCGTATTCGGATTCGGCATTCATATCAATCTCGTCAACATCCCGTTCGGTGAAACGATGCAGCCGATTGCCGACTGGCTCAGCATTCCGCTTACGATCATCTGGATCGTCGGCGTCACCAACGCGATCAATCTGATCGACGGTTTGGACGGATTGGCCGCCGGCGTGTCCGGCATCGCCATCGGGACGATTCTCGTCATGGCGGTCATCGTCGGATTCGAACCGATCGTTCTGCTCAGCACGCTGATGCTCGGAGCCATTGCCGGATTTCTGGTCTTCAACTTCCACCCGGCCAAAATATTTATGGGCGACTCGGGCTCCCTGTTCCTCGGCTTTAGTCTGGCGACGCTGTCCATGCTCGGTTTCAAGCAGGTCACGATCGTTTCGTTCGTCACGCCGCTGCTCATTATCGGCGTGCCGCTGTCCGATACCTTCTTCGCGATCGTGCGCCGCTGGGTCAACAAGCGCCCGATTTTCGCTCCGGACAAAGGCCATCTGCATCACCGCTTGCGGGAGCTCGGCTTCAGCCATCGCCGCACGGTGCTGATTATTTACGGCGTGGCGGCGTTTTTCGGCGCCTGCGCGATTTTCCAGGCGGCTGTCGTGCAATCCTCGGGCGCCAACTGGGTAACGTTCGTCGTCATATGTTTGCTGATGTTCGGCTTGCAGATCGGCGCGGAACTAATCGGTATCGTGGATAAAACGAGACGTCCCGTACTCGATTTCCTTGCGAGACTGCGCGCAAAGCCGGACACCCAGTCCCGTTCGAAATAAGGTTTTGTTTGTTCAAGCTCCGTTTTCCCGGCCAGGGAGGCGGGGCTTGTTTGCATTTACGAGCAATTTGCCCGGATAGTCTAAACTTTTTCCAGCTGCCGACCGATAACAGAAGATACGGACAATCAGGAAGAAGGAGGCTTACCGTGTTTAGAAAATTGGGTATCGGTCTTGTTGTGCTGGCGCTTATGGTGCAGCTGCTGCCGTTTTCCGGCGTGCAGCAAGTATCGGCCGCAACGGGCAGTTTCACGTTTCCGTCGGAAAGCGACAGAGCGACACAGCCGAGGATTACGACGGACAGCCGCGTGACGCTTACAGGCACGATTACCGGCGTCAGCTCGTCGTCCATTTCGTATCATGTTTATCAAATTATCGACAATAACGGAACCGACGATCCGAATGACGATCTGATCGGTTCGAAGCGCGAAAATGTGACGAGCAATATTTATGTCAACGGATCCACGATTCAAATCTACAATCTGGAGCTGTTCCCCGGATTGAACCGCATTACGTTCCAAGGCATGCAGGGAGGCGGGGAGGTCAGCAATTCGATCTATATCGAGTACCGCAACGGCCCGGTGTTCTACAACCTGAGCGCCGAGCTGGACGGCAACCGTTTCGAGATGTCCGAGAACAGCACGACTGTTGTGCATTCGCAGCCGTCGCGCGGAAGGGCGAACGCCGATATTACGATTTCCGGTAATGCGCCCAACGCGCAAAGCGTTACGATCATCGTAAACGGCAGCAGCAAAACCTATTCGGTGAACTCCACGAACAATTTCTCGTTCGTCGCTGCGCCGATCAATGTCCGCAAGGGCAAAAATCTGGTGACGATCAAAATTTCCAATGCCAGCCAAACGATCGAGACGACGCGGGAAGTGGTGTTCTACAACGGCAGCGTCACGTTCTATGATGTGAACATCAATGATCCGGGCGGCGCGACGGAGGCGTTGGAATATAATCCGAATCTGATTGTCACGGACATTAACAATTTGACGATTACCGGGAAGGTTATCGTGCCGAACTCGTACCATCCCGAGGCGGCGAATCCGAATACGAATGTTCCGCATCCGGATCCGACCCAGCCGCTGCCGATCAAATATACGTTGAAGCAAGGCGCGGCGACCGTCGAGAACAGCACGGTCAACGGAGCGGTATCCGGCACCTACAAAGAGAGCGACCCGTTCTTTATTTTCGAATATACGATTCCGCTTACCGGATCGCTGCTTCAGTTTAACAAAGCGTACAATCTGCAGCTGCTCGCCGAGAACGAGGTGAACAAGCGGCTTGGGGTGTCGCCGACCGAGGAAGGAACGGACGAACTTTATTTCTCGCTCCGCGATGCGAATACGCCGTATGTCTACCAGGTTAACTATTTGCCGGGCTACAAGCCGACAAGCTATGAGAGCCTTTCCGGAACGAAGCTGGAAGGCGCCAACATTTACGGCCTTCCGCTCGGAATGGAAATTTTGATCGGCAACCCGGGAGCGGGCGGTCATACGGTCGATCTGACGAAAGTAACGAGCCAGAGCGGTCAGGTGGCAACGCTGACTGCCGCCGATTACGAGATCAAGCCGCTGTCGCAGCAGCTTGTGACGCGCACGGTCGACGGCGTGGCCCGGACGTTCCAGCGAATTGTCATCGAGCTCAAGAAACTGCCGTTCGAAGGCACGCAGACGATCGAATACGATCTGAACGGTACGACGGGGCAAGTGACGTTCAATATGCTGTTCGGACCGTTCGTCAAATATGACGGCGTATTTGACGGTATGGTCATCGACGACGACACGACGTCTTCGACTCGCCTGCAGGATATTATCGATACGAAGCTGAAGAAATTCAAAGGGCAGCTGCTCAATATCAACAATACGAACGAAATTCGCTACGAGCCGGATACGGCAAACAATAAGCCGCAGACGATTTTCTTCTATATCAACAATTTGCCGGTCAAGATTGTGCCGGTTTCCGGCAGCCCGAACGATACGAACTTCGTTCTGGACAATAGTTACCGCCAGCAGGCGCTCGACGCGCTGTTTGCCGGCGAGAACGAAATCCGGTTCGTGTTCCAGGGGTCGAAAAATTTCTACGAGAAGACGATCAAAATCAATCTCGTGCCGACCAATCTGCCGGTCATTCCGGTAGCGGGAACGTCGGGCGTCTTCCCGTACAGCTCGAACCTGGACGAGCCGCTGCCGAACGATCCGAACTTCCCGCTGTCGGGCAGCGTCTACACGACGACGAAGCCGGATATGAACATCTACGGCACGTTCGATTTTATCGATCTCGGAACGAGCTATGCCGCGGTGGACAGCAGACTCGGGGCAGGAGCGAGCATCGATCCGGCCAAATACATTTTGAAAATTACCGGTTCGACGCTCAAAGAACCGATTTCATGGGATTTGTCCAAGCCGTTCTATGTCATTGACAGCTCTACCAACCAGACGCTTGGCATCTACCCGTCCACAGGCAGCATTTCGGGATTGTTGACGGTGTACTATGATGTCGCGACGCAATCGTTCTCGTTTATTTTGAAAGACCAGAAGCTGAATGCGGACGGCAGTCCGAGCGTTTACAATTTCTACGTGTACAACAGCGGAGAGACGGGGCCGCGCGCCAGCTACCGGCTGGAGGTCGATCCGACGTCGCTGCCGTACGATATTTTGCGGCCGATTCTGCCGCACAAATCGATTGTCAACCAGAACTTTATCGAGGTTATCATTAACGCGCCCGGCGCCAACAACGTCGTCATCAACAAAATGCAAGCCGAAAAAATCGATTTCGATTCCGACAACGACGGCGTCATCGATTATCCGGGTGCGTACCGCGCCATGGTGACGGGTCTCAAATCCGGCGACAACAAAATCAACTTTACCATCACGAGCGCGAACGACACGATCTCGGATTCGTTCACGATCCGTTATGTGCCGACGAACATTCCCGGCGCGCAAGTGATGGAAGGAATGAAATCGTCGCATAAAGTGTTTGAAGGCAGCATATCGTTGAAATTCGAGAAAAATACGTCGCTGATTCGCCGCGACTTCAATGTTCCGGCCAATTTGAAAAACCAGGTGTTCAGCGGACATCAGCTGCTGTTCGGCATTGCCAATCCGGAGGACGGGGTTGTGGACCGGAGAGAGTTCGAAACGTTGCCGGCCAATTTTGACCGCATTCTGGAAAGCTTCGGCACCCGTTTCCGGGTATCGTTCCCGACGCGATTCACGAAAGCGAGCCCGGTATACTGGATTGACGCCGGTCTTGCCGACGACCCGAACACGAAGGCTTATGATCCGTTAAAGTACGGCGTCGACCCGTACCAGTATCCGGGTACGACGGGACCCGGCGGCACGAAAATTCCGACCTACGACGAGCGGCCAGACGATCGCGAGCTGATTACATCCAAAGCGGGAGAGCTGACGCTGGCGTTCGATCCGAACATGCGCGACAGCATCGGCACGATCATTACCGTCTTCCGGTATGATGTGAAGGGCAAATACTGGGAGAATATGGGCGGCGTCGTGGACACGAAGAAAAATACGGTCACCGTTCCGTTCACCCAGTTCGGCTATTATGTTGTCGGCAAGATGGTCTATTCGTTCACCGACATTACGAGCCATCCGTATGCGCGCAACTACATGGAAGCCATCTATGCCAAAGGCATTATGAATGCGGCCGGGTTTGACGAGTTCGGCGGAGACATGTATATTACCCGCGGCGAATTTGCCCGCATGATCGTCAAGGCGCTTGACATTCCGCTGAACTACGAGCTGAGCAAGCCGCACTTCGACGATGTGCCGAACATTATCAATCCGGACGCGCTGTGGGATTTCCGTTATATCGAGACGGCTGCCCGCGAGGGCATTATCCGCGGCACGTTCCCGCGCACGTTCGAGCCGAACTCGAATCTGACGCGCATGGAAGCGGCGCTTATCATGGCTCGCGCGCTCGATCTGAAGCTTCAAACCGATCCGGATAAAATCCAGAAGGATCTGGAAAAGCAGTTCAAGGACGCATCCGACGTGAGCTACTACGCCAAGGCGGCCGTATCCGCCGTCGCCAAGAAAGGCTATATCGTGGGCGCGCCCGTCGATGCGAATGATCCGAAAAAAGGCTTTGTGTTCGAGCCGCGTTCCAACCTGCTGCGTTCCGATGCGGCCATCATTGTCGGACGGATTTTGGCCGACTTGAAGCGGCTGCCGAAAATCAACTGACGAATCAAGAAGGCCGAGCCGGTCATAGGACAACTATGGCCGGCCTTCGCGCTTCCTCGACAAAAGACGAGATGATTCGATAAATAGAAATGTTTATCGTCGACGATGCCAGGGAACTGCGGTATACTAAGTAGAGTGAAGGCGCGATTGCCGTACATACTCTTCTGTAGCCGACGATTTGGGCGATAAAATTTTTTATTTTTTTTCGGACCGCGAAACTTTTTCGGATATTCTGCGTCAAATAACATGTAGTTGAAAACGATGCAGCTGAAAGATTATTTGTCGAATGCGAAGGGGAAGCCGCTGCGGTTTGTCCGGCATGCGGAAGGAAGTTTCGCAAGTGATTCTCAAGCGTTTCACAAGCACCCGGAAAGTTTTACTATTTTTAAGAACGTTTTGGAACATATTCTCAACTTTCTCTTTACGGTGCTGATAGGCCATTGTATAATGTGATAGTGGTGGCTTTACTCTACCACATTTTTCTACCTGCATTTACAAGTTTCTGCGACATGTTCTTACAAGGGTTAAAGCATGATTGCAGACATCATTTATATCATCATATTGCTCTACTCTGGGAAGGAGGTGAATCGGCAGATGAGGGAAACGAGCAATCCAATTTCCACACAACAACTGAAGCAATTCAGAGGAGGAGAAAAAAGGTTATGAAGAAAAGTTTGTCTTTGCTCGTAGCCATTGCCATGGTGTTCTCCATGTTCGCATCTATGGCATCCGCGGCTGAGCTGACTACGCAACAAAAGTTCGATGCCTTGAAAGAGGCAGGCATCTTCACCGGCTATCCGGACGGAAGCGCTGGTCTCGAGAACGACATGACCCGCGCGGAGTTCGCGAAAGTGCTGGCTCTGCTGAACGGCCTGGACCTGAACAACGCCAAGGCTACATACTCCGATGTGTCCGCTAACCACTGGGCGCGCGCACACATTGGCGCTGTATCCGATGCAGGTCTGATGAACGGTATCGGCGGCGGCAAGTTCGGTCCGACGATCGTAGTAACGGTTGAACAACTGGCTAAAACGATCGTTCTGTCCAGCGGTCTGCAACAATCCAATGCAGAAGTAAAAGGTACGGTCAGCAACTGGGCGAAAGGTTACGTAGCTGCGGCTATCGAAGCCGGATTCATCCCGGAACTGTCCGACTACACGGCTAACGCTACTCGTGGCCAACTCGTCGACGCTTCGTACGAAGTATTCGTGCAAAAGCATAAAACGACGATCACGAAAGCCGCTCAAACGGGCGCTAAAACGATCACTGTCGAATTCAGCAAAGCGCTGACGGACGATCAGAAGAAAGACCTGACGTTCGAAGTGAAGCGCGGTCTGACGCCGGTTAACGTTACGTCGAAATTTGCCGAAGACAACAAATCCGTTGCGCTGACGGCCGCTTACCTGCCGGCTGGCGATTACACGGTGACGGTCAAAGGCTTCGATCCGGCATCGGTCAAAGTCGAAGAAGAGCGTGCAACCAAACTGGAAATCACGGCTCCGGCTCTGACGATCAACGAGCCTGGTCAATCCCAAGAACTGGGAGTTGTTGTTTCTAACCAATTCGGTGAGAAAATGCAAAACGCGACTCCGCAAATTTCGGTTTACAACAACACGAAAGGCCAACCGATCGATATCATTACGAACTCGAATGGCGGACGAGTAGATCTCTACAATAAAGCAGCTATTAATGATGACGTTACGGTTACGGCAATCTACCCGGCTGCCGGACTGTCTGCAACGAAAGTTTACAAAGTGATCAACGGCAGCGCAGCTACCGTTATCAAAATCGGCGAAGTGAAGCCGCTGGAAGGTAAAGAGCGGATCTCGGTCAACGAGACGGGCCTCATTCTTCCGCTGGAGCTGACGACGGCAACGGGTCAAACGATCAAACTGCCGACGCTGACGAAGAAATCCTTCGGCAACCAGAATTATCTGGTACATGGCGGTCTGTACATCTATGTCAGCGACACGCGTATCATTACGGATATTTCCGTTGACAGCAATGGTGTAGTGAAATTCAGCACTGGCGACCAATCCGGCATCGTCAATATCATGATCACGAACCCGGCTACGGCCGCTTCGGCAAGCGCAACGATTACGGTCGCAGGCAAAGCGCAAGTGAAAGAATTCCAACTGCAGCATCCGGGCGTTCAAATCGTTCAAGGTGAAGAAGTTACGTTCCCGTTTGTTGCCGTCGATTCCTTCGGTAAAGAAGTGAAAGGTTCCGATATCAACTTGGCAGAAAGCAAAATCCAGTTTATTTCGGGTCTGACTTTCACGCACAAACTGACGGCTAAAGGCGAACTGAAATTTACGTTCACTCAAGCTGGTACGACGACGATTACGACGATCGTTAACGGCATCGCTCAACCGAACCCGATTACGCTTACGGTTGAACCAACGTCCAAAGACGTCAGAATCAGCGGCTTTAAAGATGTTGCTAACGTTCTTGAAGTTGGTGCAGAAAACAATTTTGGTAAGGATAACATCCTGAAAGTCGACAACTACGGTCGTGAAGGCACAGCGAAAGAAGACTCCTACGAAGTAAAATCTAGCAACACGAGCGTTGTTGAATTTAACGGAACCAAGTTGATTGCTCGAGGTGCAGGTACGGCTGTTATTACGGTTAGCCTGAAAGGTGTTGATTACTCCTCCTACGAGAGAGAAATCACGGTCGTTAACTCGAGCGACATCAAGTCGTATGAAATTCAATCGATCGGTACGCTGTACAAAACGAAAGACGAGCGTTATCAGAAACAAGTTAAAGTTAACGGTAAGCTCGCTAACGGCACGGTTGTAAAACTGGCTAATGAAAACGTCTCGTTTGCAACGAGCTCCAATCCTTCGGTTGTTGCAGTCAACAACGGCGTTCTGACGGGTGTCAATGTCGGCAAATCGACGATCAGCGCTGTTGTCAACGGCATCGAAGTACCGGGCGTTGAAGTAACGGTTTCCGACGAAGCACCTGCTGCGAAAACCGTTAAATTCAAGAAAGACGAATACGAGGTTCAAGCAGGCCACACGATTGATTTCGCCGACGAACTCGAAGTGAAAGACCAATACGGTGTTGAGCTTCCGAAAGACGGCCAAATCTATGTGACGGCTAACAGCGGCGTTGCAACGGTAGTAGGCAAAACGAGCGTACAAGCGAAAGCCGATCAGGCTGGCAAGTTCGTAACGCTGACCTACTATGCTACGAACGGTGTATCGGCAACGACGACTCTCGTTGTTAAGTAATAATCCGAGGAACCGTGAACAGGCAGGGGATTTATCCCTGCCTGTTTTATTTTATTGTCAGGACGAAATTCCTTTAAATCTTGCGAATTCCCGAAACAAATGAGGGGATTCATACGTCTAACTAAAGTAGAAACGTACAGGAGGAATGATCGTGAATTATAGGTGGTTGAAATACGGGGTCATCACCGTTACCGCATCGGCAATGTTATATACGAGCGTGCCGCTTGTTATACCGGAAACTGTTCAAACGGCTCAGGCGGCCGCTTCGCAAAAATCGCTCTCGTCTCAGTATGTTCGGCTCAATTCAACGAGCGTTTTGTCGGTTCGGGACGCCCATTTCCTGATGCAGGAAAAGGTAAGGTGCTCGCTTTTAATGTGTACATAACGAACAACAGCTCGCGGCCGCTCAATTTGATCGATTATTGGGTACGGGTAAAAACGAAGAGCGGCAAGGTGTTTAAAGCGACACTGGTCGAAGCGGATAAAGAGAAAACATCTGTTCCGGCGAAAACGACAGGGACGCTAACCTATTACGCCGTTGTCGATTCCGGCACGAAGCTGTCCGATCTGCAGTTTCAGGCGATCAAATGGGACTTTTCGGTGGCCAACTATGAACGTCTTCTCGGCACGATTTCCGCGCCTTCCAATGCGACCGACAAAGTTCAGGCATTCAAGGCGGGAACGGTTCGGTTTCAAAATACGAAGCTTCGTTCCGCGGTGAAACAGGCTTTCATTACAGAAGATCAAACCAATGCGTATATGACTGTCAATTTTTTGCTTGAAAATTCCGGTCTGCAAGCAGCGAATGTATCACCATTGAAGTTTTTTGTCCAAACGGAAAGCATGTCGGTCTATACCGTAAATGCGCCGGAATTGGAACAAATGGTTATTCAACCGAAAGAGCGGAAGATTGTCACTCTTCATGTGACGCTGCCGAAAACGGTGGCGCGCAAACCGCTGTCGCTCGTCGCCGCATTGAACGATGAAGCTAGCAAAGTCCAATTGCCCTTGGGCGTCTTCGCTCTGCCGTCGGTCAAGCCGGCTTCGGCGCTCGCCTACGGCAAGTCGCGCACTGTCTATTTGAGCGGACAGCCGGTCAGCACTTCCGTTGGGGCCGCTGTGCTGGATGAAAATGACGAAGGGCAAGCGTTGACGGTCGACTTCAAGCTGAAGAATACCGGATCCAGTTCGATCGCGTTCCCGAATCTCGAGTTTATTTTGCATACAAAGGGCAAAGTAAGCTACCCGTTGACTTACACGAAGGAAGAAAACGGAAGACTGCTGCCGAATATCGAGAAGAAGCTGGAGCTGACCGGACAAATTCCGTCCAATGTCAAGCTTAGCGATGCGACGATTGAGCTGCGCATGGGGGCATCCGAGACCGATAAAGGCTATGTCATCGGAAACTATAAAACGGTATCCCAAACAGCGGCTCCGGGCGAAGGCTCGCTTACAAGCTCGTTTGTATATGACAAAGTTTACGAAATCAAGCTGAACAGCGTTGTCCGTTCGCCGATGCAGGACAGCGACATTCTGGTCGCAGACATTACCGTAACCAACAAAAGCTCGGAGTCGAAAAAAGTGCCGAACCTGAGCGGTTACTTTATGGTCAACGGGGTGAAGATTGATGGTGATTATAAATCGGTCGCTCTGGACCAAACCATTACGATAGCGCCAAAAGGAACCTATAATTACGTCGTTTATACGAAAATTCCGTATACGACGAGAATCAACACGATATCGTTTGTCAGCACGGAGCCCGTTCAGGACAAACCGGCGAAAAACTTGTACCGCTTCAACGGCCAAAAGTTGAGCGAGATACCTTCGTACAACTATATCCGCGAATACGACATTACCAACGTCGGGAAAAAGTCTTCGGCAAGTCTTATTCGCAACGCGATATTCGAAGGCGACGGCGCAAGATATTTCTATTCCGAATTTGTGCTGACGAATAAAGAAGCGAGAACGGTCGACGTGGCCAAGCTAGGTGGTTATGTCGAAGATGCGAGCGGCGAGATGGTGCCGGTTCAATTTTCGGAGACGACGACCAAGCTTATGCCTGGCGGCAAAATTTTGATTTCCGCATGGGCGAAGCTGTCGAGCCGATTCGACACTTCGAATTACAAGCTGTACATCGGCCAGGGTGTGGAGGCGGCAAGTGCCGGCACACCGTCGGAAGGCGAGCCTGCCCCTACAGCGGAGACCGTCATCGTCAAACCGGTAGCCTACACACTGTCCGGTAGCGGCGGCACCGAAGTCGCTCCCGACCTGAAAAATATACTTTTTGCAGGGCATGAATTGTCATTCTCCAAAATACGGGCACAGTTGAAAGTAAGCTCCGGTTTTACGGTCGAAGGAATCGAGCTGTCGACGCAATATTCGTTGAAGCAAAACGATGAATACGACATCATTGCCGGTGACCGAAAAATTATGATCGAATTCGTAAATCAGGATAATCAGCAAGTGACGTTCAGCAAGACGTATACGATCGACAAACAAGAAGAAGGGCAGGAGATGTTGAAGAAGGGCGCTGACCTGCCGCTGACCATCGTATTCACCGATACCGAAGTGCAGAACAAAATCTCGGACTATCAGAAATACAAGCTGAACGTTTACGAAGTATTCCAGAATACCAAGCTCTTGATCGCTTCGAGAGAGCTTAACTGGTTTGCGACGGAAGAATGACCGAAACAAGGTAGACCGGTCTGCCGGAATGAAGTATGCTAGATTTATATGGCAGACGGAAGGGGTTAGCATGTTGCGTATGAAACAGCAGACGATACGACTGGCCGCCGCAATTGTCATTCTCGGAACCGGTCTGTGGATCGGAACGAAGTGGCCGTCTTCCGCCGATGTAGGAGGCGGCGCAGCTGTTCCGGGATCGGTGGACGATCCGGTCGTGACGAAGAGCTATGTCGATCAACGTCTGGCCGCATTGGGCGGCCAGTCCGGAGGAGGAACGGGAGGCGGCGGAACGACCGAGCCGTCTAACGGGCAGGGTGCCGCTTTTCAGGTTGTCGTCGTCAAAAAAGGAAAGACGCTGATCGCGCATGAGGGAGCGCAAGCCGTCGTCCGTTCGGGCAAGGCCGTTGCATATTCACCAGACAAGAACGGGATTGCCGATGTAACGGATGGTGTCGATTTGACGAACGGCAAGGCGGTGCCGGAAAACCATCTGATCCTGTTCCCGCGAGGCGGACGCGGAGTGACGACTGCGCCCGGCTTTAACGGCAACTTGACCGTTATCATCAGCGGCGGATACGATTTGAAAACTTTGCCGTAGTTATTTTTACCCTTATTGACAACAAGTTATACGCTTCGAAGAGCGTGAGGCCGAGCACAATAATGCCACTCCCCTTATCATGAAATCAACCCGGAGGTGCATGAAAGATGGCTCGACGCTCTTCGAATCAAGTTGTCGTTCCGGAATGCCGGCAAGCCTTGAATCAGATGAAATATGAACTGGCCGCTGAGCTTGGACTGGTGTCGCAAGCGTCGTTCGATACCGAGTTTGCCGGCGAATTGGGTACATCTGCAAACAGCGGATACGGACGCGTCCAATGGGACAGCATTACAACCCGGGATGCCGGATACATCGGCGGCAATATTACGAAACGGCTTGTCCAACAAGCCGAGCAATTGCTTAACGGCAGCAGATAGTATCGAAATACAGAAAAAATGATGGAAGTGCCGTCAACCGCTATCCGTTGACACCAAGCGACAGTTGGGGTATTATAATGTCCTAGAAGCGTGGTCAAACAACCTTTTCCACTTCGGAAAAGGTTCATTTTTTGTGTAAGAGCAATGCCCTTATCCCATACTAAGGCTGTAGGAGGTAGATACGGATGTCGGTGAAAGGCAGACACCTGTTCACGTCGGAATCGGTCACGGAAGGCCATCCGGATAAAATTTGCGACCAAATCTCGGATGCGGTGCTGGATGCTTTCCTGGAGGTCGATCCTTATGCGCGCGTCGCTTGCGAAGTTTCGGTGGCCACCGGTCTTGTGCTGGTCATTGGCGAAATCAGCAGCCGCGCCGATTATGTCGATATACCGGCGATTGTGCGCCGCACCATCAAGGAAATCGGTTATACGCGCGCCAAATACGGATTTGATGCGAGCACATGCGCAGTTTTGACATCGCTCAACGAGCAGTCTGCCGATATTGCTCAAGGTGTAAACGCGGCGCTGGAAAGCCGGGACGGCAAAGACGTGAGCCAGGAGAGTGAAAACATCGGCGCCGGCGACCAGGGACTGATGTTCGGCTTCGCAACGAACGAAACGCCTGAATTGATGCCGCTGCCGATCGCGCTTGCGCACCGTATTGCCCGTCGCCTGTCGGAAGTGCGCAAGGACGGCACCCTTGACTACCTCCGACCCGATGGCAAAACCCAGGTAACGATCGAATATGTGGATGGCAAGCCGGTTCGTGTCGACACGATTGTCGTCTCGACCCAGCATGCGGAAGAGGTAACGCTGGAGCAAATTCAACGCGATATTCGCGAGCATGTCATTGCGCCTGTCGTGCCGACGGAATGGCTGGATGACGAAACCAAATACTTCATTAATCCGACAGGCCGGTTCGTGATCGGCGGACCGCAAGGGGATGCCGGTCTGACAGGCCGCAAAATCATTGTCGATACGTACGGCGGCTACGCCCGTCACGGCGGCGGGGCTTTCTCCGGCAAAGATCCGACGAAGGTCGACCGTTCCGCAGCTTATGCGGCCCGCTACGTGGCCAAAAACATCGTTGCCGCAGGACTGGCGGATAAATGCGAAATTCAGCTCGCATACGCGATCGGGGTTGCCAATCCGGTATCGATCAATGTCGACACGTACGGCACCGGCAAAGTATCCGATGAGAAGCTCGTGGAAATTATCCGCAACAACTTCGATCTGCGGCCTGCCGGCATTATCAAAATGCTGGATTTGCGCCGTCCGATCTACAGCAAGACCGCGGCATACGGTCATTTCGGCCGCACCGACATCGATCTGCCATGGGAACGCGTGGACAAAGCCGACAAGCTCAAAGCAGACGCTATGGCCTGATCCGGCATTGCCGAATATATTATGCCCCTGATATGAAGGGCCGTTCGGGATATCTTTTCCCGAGCGGCCCTTTTATTTGTCCGAAACGATGAATACCAATCTATCGTAAAGCACGAAAAACACCGATATATGTTAGTGTTGGACATTATAAGCAAATAGAAGCGGAGGATTAACTTTGACATTCAAAAATATGTGAACAAATGCATTGCATGGGTACTGATCGCCATAATTGGCGCCATGATCGTAAAACCTGTCAGTGCGCAATCGAACCCGGTGCTTCCCGTTCCGGTATGGGAATGGAAAGGGGCCGGTCAGATTATTGAAACGCCCTACCACTATAAAAATACTGCCTATCTCGTATCCAGCGGTGAAGTGGCCAGCGCAACGAAAGTATGGCCGGTAGTAATCTTAACAGCTGTAGACGTTAACAGCGGAAAGAAGAAATGGAGCTATACCTTCTATGAGAAAGGAACGCCTTATCCATTATCGACAAGTCCGTTAGTCTACGGTTCAGACGGCGCCGTATATGCAATGGTGAGTGATGTAACCGGCAACAAGCTGTTTGCGGTGACTGCGTCCGGCAAAGCCAAATGGATAATTCAGGTGCCGGAAGCGGATGAACTCTATATGATGCGAGACGGTACTTTGCTGCTGATCGACCGAGACAAGCGGGACTCGTCCGGAAAAACGGCGAATTGGGTTTACAGCTACAACGCAAGCGGTAAGCAGATCGGCAAAAAACGATTGGAGATATCTACAGCGTTGTGGACGGCCAATACATTGTTTCGCAGGTTGAATTTTCTTCCAAAGATTCGAAGGGGGCTTATCAAAAGATTCGGGCCGATTTTTACAATTCGAAGCTAGGCCACGTTTTCTCTTATTCTTTTCCGGCAAGAGCGTATACGGATATTAGTGAAGCGGTATGGACATTGGATGGCGGGAACGTGATGTTCCGGGTCAATATCCCGGAAAAGGGAAATCAGCTTGTCGCAGTGAATGCCAAAGGGAAAGCACAGTGGCGTCTTTCCATTGCGGGCAATGCGGATGTCGAATCGGCAAAAGGCGGATTCGCCGTATTCGGAAGCAATGAACTCCGATTTTACAATGCAAAGGGCGGTTTAGTAACGAAGAGAAAACTTGTCGTGCAGCATGAAGCTCCTATGTTCACGCTATGGAAAGCGGCGGATCAAAAGCTGCTGGTTCGGATGAACGATCGGCAACTGATCGTAAACCCGGCAACTTTGAAAACATTGTACGAATTTCCGCTGGATACGGCGGATGTAGAGTATCGTTATACTGGTAACGGTTATTTGTACAGGATAAGCGAATCGAGCAGCCAAATCTCCCAATTTGTTTTGTAGTAAGAACTTCAGCCCCTTTTTTCGCCATGAAAATGCACCCTTTAGAATTCATCGGATTAACCAAAGGTTTTCCAATGTCTATTCTAAAGGGTGCACGCTACCCGGCAGCTCCCCAATGCCTTTTGCATGCGCCATTCCCTTTTTCCTCCCGCTCTAAACTATTAGCAGGAAAATACCGACAATAACGGTACGAGTGTGTAGAGGGAGTGAGAAGCATTGATCCGGATTCGCCGTTTTATGATCCGAATGCTGGTGGCCGCACTGCTGGTGCAGAACGCGGTCCTATTCGCGGGAGAAACGCCGGCGGCCGAAGCGGCCGGAGGACGTCCCGCGCTTGTCCATGTCAGTCCGGCCGATAACGCCGAGAACGTTCCCGCCAATACGAATCTCGTATTGACATTTGACGAGAAGATCAGGGCGGGAACCGGCTCCGCGTCGGTCACGATACGCAAGACGAGCGACAATACGGTCGTCGAGTCGTTCCCGATCGCTTCGAGCAATCGGGTAACGATCGGCGCGGGAGCATTGCAAAATCAGGTCATCATCGACCCTACCAACAATCTGATTGACGGCGAGAGCTATTATGTGTTGATTGACGAAGGTGCGTTTCGAAGCGACAGCGGATTCAACTACCCGGGCATTTCGAGCGCCACGGCCTGGAATTTCTCGGTTTCGGCAGCCGATACGAAGGCGCCGGCGGCGGTGTCTCTGTCGCCGCTAGGTGCGAACGCGCCGGTACTCGGCCCGCTGACGATTCGTTTCGACGAGAAAGTATACGCCTCCAGCGGTTTCATTACGATCCGCAACACGGCGACGGGAGAAGCGCAATCGATCAGCGTCACCTCGGCCGGCGTACGGGGCAGCGGTACGGACAGCGTGACGATTGCGCTGAATGAGGCGCTTGAGCCGAATACCCGATACGAAGTGACGGTGAGCGCCGGAGCGTTCCAGGACGGAGCGGGCAATTCGTTCTCGGGCACCTCGGGATGGTCGTTTACAACCGCCAACAATCCGATGGCCATTCAGCGCCTGGAACCGTCGAATAACAGCCAGGATGCCGATCCGAGGGCCGAGCTCCGACTGACGCTGGATCGGAACGTGCGCATTACGGCTGGATCGAATGCGGCGATCCGCATTAAAAAGACAGCCGACAACAGCTCGATCGACATTCCGGTCAATTCGGGGCTGGTGCGGACCGAGGGCAATGTCGTTATTATTTCGCCGGGGACGCTCGCTTACGGCACTTCCTATTACGTCCTGATCGACAGCGACGCTTTCCGCGATGCGGCGACGAACCAGATTGCGTTCCAGGGCATTTCGGATGCGGCCGTCTGGACGTTTACAACCAAACCGGGAGTCGATACGGAGCGTCCGTTCGTTGAAAAATACAGCCCGGTTCCCGGCGGATCGTTCGGCTCGGCAAACGGCAAGCTGACATTGACGTTCAACGAGCCGGTATATCCGGGCAGCGGCAGCATCGTCATTCGCAACGCTGCCAACGATATGACATTCGCATCCATTCCGGTTACGGCAAGCAATGTGACCGGCGGCGGAACAAGACAAATCACAATCGATCCGGGGGCCGCATTCGTACAGAACACCACTTATTATGTGGAGATCGGAAGCCGGGCGTTCCGCGACGCGGCAGGCAACACATACGCCGGTATTCCTTCCGGCGATCGAAATACGTGGCGGTTTGCCGTCACGGAAGATACGTCGGCGCCTTCCATTCTGTCGTTGTCTCCGGAGAACGGCTCCAACAGCATGCGGACGGACAGTCAACTGACGGCCACATTCAACGAACCGATCGCCATTCCGGCCGGCAAGGCGACCGGGTCGGTATTTATTTGCCGTCCGGGCTCGGCCGACCGGATTTCCGCTGTAGCGGCGGTCGATCCGAACCATCCGTCCAAGCTTGTCATTACGCCGGATCAGCCGCTCCAGCCGGCAACGGCTTATTACGTCGAAATCGCGCCCGGAACGGTGACGGATATGGCGGGCAATGCGTTTGCCGGCATTTTGAACGAATACCGGTGGGCGTTCCGCACGATCGGCTCGGACAAATCGCCGCCGACGCTGACCAAGCTGGAGATGGCCGGAGCGGCAACCATCCTGTTGACGTACAACGAGCCGCTCGACGCCGGATCGGTCCCGTTCCCGGCCAATTACTACGCAACGGTGAACGATTTGCCCCGCACCGTAATTGATGTGGCGATCGACGGCTCGACCGTTCGTCTGGCGCTGGAAAGCGGCGTCGTATTCGGACAGTCGGTTAAGCTGTCCTATTCGCCGGGAACGAAGCCGCTGCGCGACCTGTCGGAAAATGCCGCTTCCGGCTTCGCCAACCGTCAGGTCGAATATGCGCAGGATGCGCTGCTGCCGAGACCGGTAAGCGGTCAGGTGAACGGCAGCGAAGTCACCATTACGTTTAATGAGAATCTGGCTTCTTTACACGAGTCTGCGTATAGTCAATTTCAAGTCTATGAGGCTGGCTCCGGCAGAAGCGTTATTCGGGCTTCCGTCTCCGGCCGGGTGCTTACCTTGGTTGTAAGCGGCACGTTCTCGGAAGGAAAAGCGGTGTCGGTATCCTATTCGGCAGGCTCTTATCCGTTGCGCGACCGGGTAGGGAATGCCGTACCGTCATTCAGCCATTTCTATGTCCGCAACGCGCTCGACAACCGTCCGCCCGTCATCCAATCGGTGAAGGCCAGCGGGACGAAAGTGACGCTGACGTATGACGAAGGACTGAATCCGTCTTCTGTTCCGTCCAAAGGGCAGTTCTCCGTCGTTGTCGGCGGCTCCGCCCGCACGGTGCAGACGGTGGAAATCAAGAACAGCCAGGTCATTCTGACCATCTCGCAAGCGGTCGCGGCCGGGCAGACGATTACGGTCAGCTATGTGCCGGGATATCCTCCCATCGCCGATATGGCGGGCAATGCGGCCGCCGGTTTTAACGGCATGTCCGGGACTGTCGAAGCAAATACCGGACAGCTGGGCAGCGCCTATATTCAAGGCAATACGATGACGCTCGTTTTCCAGCAGCCGCTGAACAGCAGCTATGTGCCGTCGAGCAGCCAATTTACCGTCCGGTACGGCAATACGCTGCAGTCGGTCTATCAAGTGTCGGTGAGCGGGCAAATCGTGACGCTGACGCTCTACAATCCGGCAAGCGCGGGCGATACGGTGACCGTCAGCTACAGCAAAGGTACCAACGGCTTGATGACGGCATCGGGCGAATGGGTGGAAAGCTTCACCCAGGTTACGGCAGTCAATCTGTCCGCAGGAGGCGGAGGCTCCATTCTGCCGACCGATTACGAAAAGTATGCCGATGGCGGGATCATGCTGCGCACGTCGACGGCGGTAACGTCGACGGATACGTCGGCAGCGGGACGCGCCGCCATCCGCTATACGCTGCTGGCCGAAAAGGTGCTCGGCGCGTACCAGACGGCCAGAACATCCGGGACGACGCCGCGTCTTGTCTTCGAGATACCGGCCACGGAGATGTCCGGCATCGTCGCGGTTCCGCTCAGCGCGCTGGAGTCGGCGCGGAATCAATCGCAGGAGGCGTCGCTGCTCATTGTGTACGGGAAGATGTCGCAGGAAATACCGCTGAAAGCGATCGATTTCAAAAAGACGGCAGACATGCTGAATGCGGGCGGTGCGATCGGGCACCTGCTCCTCCGGCTCGACAATTCCTCGACCGCGCCGACGGGGACGCTGCTGTCCGACATCGTCCGCTCCAAAGGGCAGCTGGTCGGAGGACCGTTATATTTCGAAGCGGCTGTGACGAACGGAACAGTGGTCCGTACGCTGGATCGTTTCGAGAAGTATGTCACCCGTACGGTCGAGCTTCCGACGACGGCCGATCCGTTGAAGACGGCGGTCGTCCGAATGGATACGGCGACCGCCAAGCTCGGCTACGTGCCGACGAAAATAACCCGATCCGGCTCTTCGACGAAAGTGACGTTCATGCATATGCAGAGCGGCTCCTACGCGGTCGTGCGGGGCGGAGTGGAATATTCGGACATGAACAACCACTGGGCGCGGAACGATGTCATGCTGCTCGCAAACAAATATATTGTCGAAGGCCGGACATCGGCCCTGTTCGCGCCGACGGAACCGATTACGCGCGCCGAATTCGCCATGTTCCTGGCGCGGGGGCTCGGCCTTCCCGGCGACAGCGAGGCGGCCTACCGGTTCCGCGACGTCAATCGCGCCTCATCGTTCGCGCCTTACATCGGCGCGGTCGTCAACGCTTCGATCGTCATCGGAACGCCGAGCGGCGACTTTAAACCGAACAGTCCGATTACCCGGCAGGAGATGGCTGTTATGATGATTCGGGCGATCGAGGCGGCCGAAGGCGAAGTGACGTTGAGCCAAGGCGCGCAAGCTTATTTGCAGCGGTTCAACGACCGCAACCGGATCGGAGGCTGGGCGACGACGGCCGTAGCGCAGGCGGTGTATGCGGGAATCATCGAAGGCATGCAGGGCGGCCGTTTCAGTCCGCTTTCGAATGCTTCGCGCGCGGAAGCGGCGGTCATGGTGAAACGGATGCTGAACTATATCGGATTTGCCGATGTCTAGTATTCGATCATAAAGTTGGGATGAGCGGTCCCTGTCTTTCGGCACAGCCGGGAGGCAGGGACCGCTGCTTATGTCTGATTTTGATGAGAAATTTGGTAAAAAATTTTTAAGAAACGTAACTTTTCCTCTCTCTCGTAGTCTATTAGTAATAGAATAGAGATAGGAGAGTTGCAAGCAGAATGCGAAAACGAACAGAATACGAAACTCATCTTGCCAGACGAATCGCCAAACCGTTGGTTGCCATTACGCTTGGCGGCGTCCTGCTGCTTCAGCCGGCGGCGGGACTGCTTCCGTTTTCGGAACGGCGCCGTATGTTGCGGCCGCTGCGGCGGCATCGATGAAGATGACCGTCATTCATCAGGAAATGATCACGGCCGGCGCCGAGCGAATCGATTATGTATGGGAATCGACAAGAAGCGGCAAGCCGGTGAAGGCGAACGTTCACGTTATCCGGGTCGATCTGACCCATCCTTACGTCCGGCTGGATGCGATCAGCGGCAGCGGAGGGACTGTCGGAAAGCTCAGCTCGGTAATGAACATGGCGAAAGCGGCCGGCGCCGTGGGCGGAATCAATGCCGATTTCTTCGTGACCGGCACGGAAGGATCGCCCATGGGAGCGCAAGTGACGCAAGGGCAGCTCGTATCGAGTCCGATGAAGCTGAACGGCATGTATATGTTCGGCATCACGAAAGACCGGAAGCCGGTGATCGACATGTATACGTTCGAGGGCTCCATTACCGCCGCGGACGGTTCTTCCTTCCCGCTCGCCGGCATCAACAATTCGACTTACCGGACGGAGCCGGACAACGGTTACAGCCATGCCAACACGATCTATATGTACACCAGCGCATGGGCGGGGAACGAACGACCGAAGAATGCCGCATACGCGACGCCTACCGAAGTGCTGGTCCGCGGCGGGATCGTCGAGCAAATTTCGGAAGGCAAAGCGATCGGAGGGGCTCCGCCGGCCGACGGATACATACTTCGCTCGCACGGCAAAGCCGCGCAATTCATTCGCGATCATGTGCGGATCGGCGAGCAGCTGCAAGCCGATTACCGGCTCATATCGAGAACGAGCGGCCAGCCGGTCGATCCGGCCTCGTTCGACATGATGGTCGGGGGCCATACGATTTTGGTCGATCAGGGCAAGCCCGCCTCATTCTCCCGGAGCATCTCCGGCATCAGCGGCGCGACGGACCGGTCCCGGTCGGCCGTCGGTTATTCCAAGGATGGCCGGCACGTCTTTCTGGTCACGGTCGAAGAATACGGAAGCAGCCAGGGCATGACGCTGGCCGAGCTGCAGCAGGCGCTGGTGCAGCTGGGCGTCTGGAAGGGCGTCAACCTGGACGGCGGCGGTTCGACGACGATGGTGGAACGTCCGCTCGGCGAGACCGGATTGCGGCTGGCCCATCCGACGGAATACGGCGATACGCAGCGCAGCGTCGCGAACGGCATCGGCGTCTTTACGACGGCTCCGCAAGGCCAGCTGCGCGGCATTGCCGTGAGCGGTCCGAGCGTCGCGTTCATCGGGCAGCAGGTTTCGTTCAGTCTGAAAGGCTACGACACGTATTTCAACCCGATCGATCCGGGCAACGTCACGCCCAGCTGGAGCATCGACAAACCGATCGGATCGCTCAAAAACGGCGTCTTCACCCCGACGAAGCCGGGGCAAGCCGTCATCACGGCCAAGTCGGGTGCGGCATCGGGCAAGCATACGGTTGAAGTGATCGGGCAGGATCAAATTGCGGAAATGAAGATCGGCACGAGCGGAGGCACGTTGGCCGCAGGGGCGAAAATATCGGTGCCTGTCACGGTGAAGCTGCGGGACGGGCGGCAATATACGGTACCGCCGGAGTCGATCGATTGGCAATTTATCGGCTTTACGGCGAATCGTCAGCAGGACAACCTCGTCATCGGCAAAGTGAGCGCAGGCGCCAAGAACGGCTACGCCATCGCGCGCTATGACGGCTTCTCGGCGCTGCTGACGCTGTCTGCAGGCGGCGCTTCGGCCGATTTCGAGAACTTCGAGAAGGTGGCGTACCCGATTACGTTCCAATCGACATCCGGCGTAACCGGCACCGTGAAAGTGGTCAGCGGGTTGCCTGGGCGCGAATCGTCCAAGGCGCTGCAGCTGACGTACGATTTCACGAACGGCAAAGGAACGAGGGCGGCATACGCGGTGCTGAACGGCAGCGGCGTGACGATCGCCGGCGCGCCTACGGCTCTGTCCGCGGATGTATACGGCGACGGCAGCCTGAACTGGCTGCGCGCGGAATTTATAGATGCGAACGGCAAGGCGCATCTCGTCGATTTGAAGAAAACGATCGATTGGACGGGTTGGCAGGAAGTGCGGGCCGACTTGACGGGGTACGGGATGGCCCATCCGGTCAAGCTGAAGCGGATTTACGTCGTCAGCCTCGAGGAAGGCAGAGACGAGCGGGCGGAATCGGGACAAATCGCGATCGATAATATCAAGGTTCAGCTTCCGTCCTCGATTCAGGACCCCGGCCGCCCTGTCATTAAAATGACGCTTGGGAGCAAAACGGCGACCGTGGACGGCAAGCCGGTATCGATCGGCGCCGCTCCGTTCGCGGAGAAGGGCGTTACCTATTTGCCGCTCCGCTTCGTCGCCGACGCGATGGGCGGGACGGTGAACTGGAATCAGAAGGAGAAGCGCGTGACGGTGCTGCGCGGCGACAAGCTGTTGGAGATGGTTGTTGGCAGCAAGGAATTCCTGTTGAACGGCGTACGCAAAACGGGCGCGGTAGAGCCGATGGTCCGTTCGGGATACACTTTGGTCCCGATCCGGCTCGTCTCGGAGCAGCTTGGCCTAGAAGTAAAATGGGACCAGAAAACCAAACAGATTACCGTCCAATGAAGTGCTTCTCCGACCGCGAATTATGGTATCATAAGGAAGTACCCTTTAAGCAGAAAGGTAGCAGAGCCCTGTGGACCATCGGATTACGGACATTGACCGTGTGATCAAAAACGCCATCAACGTGATGGAAGAAAGCAAATATCAAATATATGAAATATGCGAATCGGCCCGTGCCGAATTGGGTTCGCTCGAGTCTGAACTGAACAAGGTGCTCAAGGAAACGCTCCAGACGATCGACAAGGTCGATCGTCTGGAGCAGGAATACAGGCTTGCCCGCATTCGGCTGACGGAGGTGAGCCGCGATTTCGACCGCTACAATGAAAACGACATTAAGGCGGCCTACGACAAGGCCACTCAGCTTCAGCTCGACCTGCTCGTTTATCGCGAAAAAGAGAATTATTTGAAAGCGCGCCGCGACGATTTGCAGAAGCGGGTGAAAATTGTCGAAAACTCGATTGAGCGCGCCGAAACGATCGGCTCGCAGCTCAACGTCGTGCTGGAGTACTTGTCCGGGGACCTGAATCAGGTGACCCGGATTTTGGAATCCGCCAAAATCGGCAGCTCATCGGCCTCAAAATCATTTTGGCCCAGGAAGAAGAGCGCAAGCGCATTGCGAGGGAAATACACGACGGTCCCGCCCAGTCTCTGGCCAATTTAGTGCTAAGGACCGAAATTGCGGAAAGAATGCTGAACAAGCAGGAATTCCAAATGGTCAAGCACGAATTAGTAGATTTGAAAGGGCAGGTTCGGTCCGGTCTGGAGGAAATCCGGAAGATCATTTTCAATTTGCGCCCTATGGCCCTGGACGATTTGGGTCTTGTTCCCACGCTTCGCAAATACGTGCAGGATTTTGAAGAAAAAACTCGAATTCATTCCACATTCGAAACAATCGGGAAAGAGATCCGTCTGCCTTCCGCTATGGAAGCGGGAATTTACCGGTTGGTACAGGAAGCGTTCACGAATGTGATGAAGCATGCGCACGCCTCGCACGTTTCGTTGAAGCTGCAGTACCAGGCGCAGATGGTCAAGATCTCCATTCAGGATAACGGTGCGGGATTCAACACCAAATTTGTCGAAGCGCGGTCGAAAAACAGCTCTCATTTCGGACTTATCGGGATGAAGGAACGAGTCGAGCTGCTGGAGGGGAGGATGGATATCGAGTCAAATATCGGTAGCGGGACCCTAATTACGATACACATCCCCATCAATGCGGACAACGAAAGGAGACATAAATGACGATGGACCTGAAAGCTACAGGCGGCAAGCGGAAAATCAAGCTGCTCATTGCCGACGATCATCAGCTCTTCCGCGAAGGGCTGAAACGCATTTTGAATATGGAAGACGATTTGGAAGTCATCGGCGAGTGCAGCGACGGCATTCAGGTGCTGGAATTTTGCAATCATACCCAGCCCGAAGTCGTATTGATGGATATTAATATGCCGGTGGAAAACGGCGTGGTGGCGACGGAACGTCTGCGGAATATGTTTCCGGACATCAAAGTGATCATACTGTCGCTCCATGACGACGAAAGCTATGTGTTTGAAACGCTGCGCAAAGGCGCGACCGGCTATCTGCTGAAAGATATGGAAGCGGAGTCGCTCGTCAATGCGATTCGTTCGGTCGTAAACGGCTATGCTTATATACATCCGAAGGTGACAGGCAAGCTGATCAACCAGCTCAGGCGGATGACCTATCTGGACGAAATGGGCGTTGTGTCTGGCGCGGCGGCCGGACGCGAGTCGGGCGTCAAATTTGTGGCCGGGGAAAACAACCCGTTGACGCGCCGCGAAGCGGAAGTGCTGCGGCTGATGGCGGAAGGCAAGAGCAACAAAATGATTGGCGAATATTTGTTTATTAGCGAGAAGACGGTCAAAAACCATGTCAGCAGTATTTTGCAAAAATGGAGGTCGATGACAGGACGCAAGCGGTCATTAATTCCATTAAATATGGCTGGGTTACGCTTTGATTCATACATGCCGCTGCGAAACGAGCTTTGCGATGCATATGTGCCGCAAAGCTCGTTTTGTTCATGACGCCGGACCATCGGCCGGGTTCGCCCTTTTACCGGCTTTGTCCGTCCATGCCCGGAACCACCGGGCCCAGATTTGCATATATTGGCACAAAGCCGGCGAGGAGCCGCCATGCGATGAAGCTGCTCAACCATAATCGCGGGGAAACGCGGAAGGGGCGCTGGCAAGTATGGCGCTGGGTTGCCCAGCCGCAAGGAAGGTGTCCGTCCTATGATAACGATATTGCTTGGAGTGCTCGGCTGCTACATCTTGGCCGCAATATCGGTTCATCTGTTCCGCCGATGGTCTCGCAACCGCTCCCGGCAGCAAAGGCATTTTATTTTGCTGGCCGACAACAATCAGCAAACGATGGAATGGTATATCCGTTCGCTTCACCGTCTGGAGCGCAAATCCGGCACGCCTGTCAAAATAACGGTCGTCGACAAAGGCTCCACCGACGAAACGATGGCGATCGTCGACCGCTTCCCGAAAAGCGGCATTCATGTGGAAAAGGCCGTGCTGCCGGCGAGCGTTCGGGATGGAACGAACGAAACGGGAAAATTCCGCAAGCTGCCGATCCGGCGGAGGATTGGCGTGAGGCCGGTCGAACCGCTGCATCTGATGTGGATGCTGCAGGCGGAAGGCGTCGTGACGGCGCGCGATCATGCGGTACTGGTCGATTTGCGAAATCCGGCCGATTTGTCGAAGCTGCCGCTGTAGACGGGCGGAGCACGGCGGGCAGAAAGCATCGCGCGGGGAGCGCCGCGAATGCCGCGGACGGGATTGCCTGCGGCATCGCTGAAGGATATAATAATAGCAAGCATAAAATAGGATAGCGAGTACGAGTGAAGCACACCGTACGGCCGCCGAAGGGCGGGCCTGCGGTGTGCTTTTTTTTGATGGCAGGCGCTTGAGACGGCGGAGCGGCTTACGGTACATCGCACACCATACCGAGGACAAAGAAGTGTTCTTGAAGCTTTGGAAGATTTGGAAGCTATGGGAGGGGGATCAAGGTGAAAGCGGAAGTCTACGTCGTACTGGAGCGGGGACGGGCGCAATTGTTGTGGACGGTCGCGCCGGAAATCGACAAGGCCTATTGGCTGGAGCCGGGCTTCCGGGAGGAGGCTGCCCGGTATGCATCGGCCGCGCGGACCGCAAGCGCGGACCGGTCGGCGGTTCATGCCGGCGCGATCGCCTATGAACCGCTGCCTTCTCGGTTGCGCCGGTGCCTGTTTTGGTCCGAGCCGCTGCCGCTGGGACAAGCGGCCGGCCTGGCCGAGCGGTGGCCCCGTTCGCCGGGCGGCGGGTGGGACGAGCGGTCGGCGGCGGAACAGCTGGCCCGGATGATGCGGGAGGACATGGAGGAGAACGGCCGCAAGCGGAGGGGCGGATTGTTGCGGCGCAGCGGATGGCGGCTGCCGGTTTTAAGACCGGAGCGCCGGGACCGTTCGCGGCAGCCGGCCGGTATGCCGCTGGACCGCCCGCGGCAGCCGGCCGGCCATGTGCGCCTGCACGCGGCGAACGGCGGTCCGATCGGCATAGCCGACGCCCGCCGGCTGACGGTGCAAGCTTGCAGGCTGGCCGAGCTTTGCCGGGGCCGTGCGCTGCTAAGCGGCGAAGCGCAGGCGCTCTTCGCCGCGGCTGGCGTTGACGGCGCCGATGCGGCAGCCCCGGCGCTGCAGCTGGCGGCGCTGCTCGGCCGGCTGCGCATCGGCCCGGCCATCGCGCCGCTGCCGGCGCCGCGCTTCGCCTGGCTGCGCCGGCTCGCCCGCCCGGCACGAGGCCGCGCCGGGCGAACCTCCG
>NZ_BOVJ01000076.1 GCF_018403665.1 Paenibacillus cisolokensis | reverse complement strand
AGAAGCCGTAAGACGGCTCTCCCCCGGGAGGTTTTTTCATTTCATATCCGTATCCTTATCCCAGCCCCAGCTTTTTCAACCTGCAGCGCGCCGCCCATTTCCGCTCCTTGCGCTTCATATACTTGGGCAGCGAGCGATACACGTCAAGCGCCTCGTCGAGCGCCCGGCGCGCCTCTTCCTTGCGTCCGAGCTGCTCGTTGATTTGTGACAGCCGATAGTACGCCTCGCAGGACGATGAATGAATGCTGCGGAACGATTCCAGCGCTTCGAGCGCCTTGTCCGTATCCGACCGCGAATATAACGATGCCAGACGCAGGTAGGGTTCTCCGTATTTGACCCTGGGGTTCAATTCCAGCGCCCGCCGGATCGCCTCTTCGCCTTTCGCCGTTTCCCCGGTATGCAAGTAGCTGTTGCCCAGATCGTCCCAAAATTCGGCCGATGACTCGACGGCGCCGAGCGACTGCATCGGCTCCAGCAAGTCCCGCGCCTCCCGGTACCGCTTTGCTTCGATCAACAGACGGGCCAACTCGTGCTTGGCCGACACGTCGCTCGGATTGATCGCCACCTGCTGGCGAAGTCTGGCGATCAACCTTCTGCGGCGAAACGGGCGGAAAATATTCGGCGCAAGTCCGACGAATCGTTGGTCCAGCGCGTACAGTATGATAAGCAGCATAAGTATGGCAATAAACGGATTGCCGATCAGCCACCATAAAATCGCGAAAAGAAAAAAAGGTCTCATCGTTCCTCCAGATGAAGCGGTTTTCCCTTATCATACCACATTCGGCTCGACAGTTGTCATGGGCGCCGGCCTGCCGCTTCAAAGGCAAACGTCGAAAGACCGCGGGAAAACCGAAAAGCCCTGCATGCCGCTGCCGCTTTCTTTCGAACGAAAAGTCCGGTCCGATCGAACGGGAAAGCGAAAGGGCGCGCAAGGGCTATGATCGGGCGTTATGCACACGCGTTCTACTCCACCGCCGACATGCGGGCGCGGATTTCCTCTCTCGCCCGATCGTTCATTCTGGCGGGGGTCCATCTCGGCTCCCATACGAGCCGAACGTCAACCTCCTTGACGCCGGGCAATTGCGATACGGTCTTTTTAACTTGCTCCACAATTTCGTCGGCAAGCGGACATTCGGGAATCGTCAGCGTCATCTCGATCTTCACCTTGCCGTTTTCATCGGCGGACACTTCGTAGACAAGCCCCAAATCGACGATATTTACTCCAACTTCCGGATCGAGCACTTCTTCCAGCGCGGTCAAAATTCGGTCCTCCAAATTCAAGTCCTCCACCTCCGTACGATGAACGGTATCAGCGTTAGATTATCCGATCCGTCAACGTTTTAGTCCTTTGACCATATATGGTTTATAATGGTTGTAATGCTTAGCGACGGGAGGAAGCGAACCATGATACCGGAAGGCAATCTGCGAAGCAATGTGGACCGATTTACAGGCTTTGAAAACGAATACGACCGATACCGTCCCGAGGCGCCGCCGCGCGTGATCGACATTATAACCGGCTACCTTGGCCGGAAGCCCGCCGTTGTAGCGGATATCGGCTGCGGCACCGGACTTTCCACCTTCATCTGGAAAGATTGCGCCGAGCGGGTGATCGGCGTCGAGCCCAATGACGATATGAGAAGAAAAGCGTTGGAAAAACGGGCTTCCCACAGCGACGCGGAGCATCTGTCGTTCGTCCCGGGCTACTCCAACCGGCTGCCCCTGGAATCGGGCACCGTCGATGTCGTCACGTGCTCCCAGTCGTTCCATTGGATGGAGCCTGTCAGCACATTGCGGGAAGTGGCCCGGACGCTTAAGGACGGCGGCGTTTTCGCGGCTTACGATTGCGACTGGCCGCCGACGCTTCATTGGTCGGTCGAAAAAGCGTACAACGAGCTCGTCGAAAAAGCGGATCGTATCATTTCGCAGCTTGTGAAGGAAAACGACCGCGCGAAGAAATGGAACAAGGAAGAGCATTTAAATAATTTGCGGGACAGCGGGTTGTTCCGGTTCGTCAAAGAAATCGTGTTCCACAACATCGAAGCATGCGACGCCGAACGCTATGTCGGCCTCGCGATCAGCCAGGGCGGCGTGCAAACGGTGTTCAAGCTGGGGTCGACGGCATTAAACACGGATATCGAGGCGTTCCGGGCGAACGCGGAAGCTTTCTTCGGGGGCAGAACGTTGGAAGTTATGTTCAGCTACCGGATGCGACTCGGCGTAAAATAACATGCGGGTTGTTCCGCCATATGCATAGAGCCGGCACGCGATAAAGCATGCCGGCTCTTCCTATTACTGTTGCTCGGCCATAATTGCTGCACGGCCTTCCTTCTACTGCAGCTCGACTATCGCTTTCACCACTTTCGACTCCGGCCGCAACCAACGCTCGAATTCGCCGATCATATCCGCGAACGGCGCGCGATGCGTAATGTAGCCCGCCGCATCGATGCGGCCGCGGCGCACCGCCTCCATAACCCGGGCGAAATCTTCCTTCGTGGCGTTGCGGCTGCCCATCAGCGTCAGCTCCCGCTTGTGAAACTCGGGATCGTGAAACGCGATGTCGGACTTGACCAGCCCGACATAGACGAGGCGGCCGCCGTGGGCCACATAGCGGAACGCGTCGGCCATCGACTGTGCGTTGCCGGTCGCGTCGAAGACGACCGTCGGATAATCGCCGCCGGTCAGTTCCGCGATCCGATCCGCAGGTTCCCGCTTCGCATGGACAAGATAGTCGGCCTTCGCCCATCCAGCGCACAACGCGAGACGTTCGTCGCTCACCTCCATGGCGATGACGTTCGCCCCTTCGGCTTTGGCGAACGCCATGACGCCGAGACCGATCGGCCCGCCGCCGATGACGAGCGCCGTTTCGCCGGCGGTAAGCCCGGACCGGCGCACGGCATGCGCCCCGATCGCGAGCGGCTCGAGCGTCGCCGCCTGATCGAGCGTCAAGTCGTTTACGGCGAGCAGATGATCTGCGGGCACATTGAGCCGCTCCCGCATGCCGCCGTCCGTATGGACGCCGAGCACGCGCAGCGACGTGCAGCAGTTCGGCTTGCCCTGCCGGCAAGCGATGCAAACGCCGCATTCCAAATACGGTACGACCGCCACCCGATCGCCGACGGCGACGCCCGCCGTTCCTTCCCCGAGCGCTTCCACGACGCCGGACAGCTCGTGCCCGAGAATGCGCGGGTATTCGAAGAACGGCTGATTGCCTCGGAACGCATGATAATCGGTGCCGCAAATGCCGACCCGGCGAATCCGCACAAGCGCTTCCCCGGGTCCCGGCGCGCGCTCATCCTGCTCCCGCATTTCGAATCGCCCCGGCTCGACGCATACGATCGTTTTCATCTTCACTCATCTCCCTGCCGCTCGATGTTATAGGATAACTCCGTCTTTAAAAATGGCGATCTCGCGAAAGCCGGTCCGCTCGTTCTTCGTCTGCGCGTTCCCGGACGCGATATCGAGAATGAAATCGAGCAGTTCCGCGGCAAGCGAATCCATCGTCACCGCCTCGTCCAGTAGCCGCCCGGCGTCGAAATCGATCCAGTTCGCCTTGCGGGCCGCGAGCTCGCTGTTCGTCGACAGCTTCATCGTCGGCACCGGCCCGCCGAACGGCGTCCCTCTGCCGGTCGTAAACAGTACGATCTGCGCGCCGGCCGCCGCGAGCGCCGAGACCGAGACGAGATCGTTGCCGGGCGCCTGCACGAGATTGAGGCCGGGGCGGCTCGCGCGCGTCCCGTAAGGCAGCACGTCGGTCACGACCGCATGGCCGCCTTTTTGCGTGCAGCCGAGCGATTTCTCCTCCAGCGTGCTGATGCCGCCGGCTTTGTTGCCGGGCGAAGGATTTTCATAAATTTCCTGGCCATGATCGATAAAATATTGCTTGAAATCGTTGATCAGCCGGACGATCCGCTCGAAGACGCCGGCGTCCGCCGCGCGGTTCATCAGAATCGTCTCCGCGCCGAACATCTCGGGCACTTCCGTCAGCAGCGCCGTTCCGCCCGCGGCGGTCACCGCGTCGGCGATGCGGCCGACAAGCGGATTGGCCGTAATGCCCGACAAACCGTCGGAGCCGCCGCATTTCAGCCCGATCTTCAGTCTGGACACCGGCACCGGCTCGCGCTTGAACGTCTCGGCGTACGCGGCCAGCTCCTCGAGCAGTTCCATCCCTTTTCCAGCTCGTCCGCCTCATCCTGGGCGCGCATGAAGCGGATGCGTCCTTCCGGAAAATCGCCGAGCAGGTTGCGGAACTCGTCGATCTGATTGTTTTCGCAGCCGAGTCCGACGACGAGCACGCCGCCCGCGTTCGGATGAAGCGCCAGCGCGGACAGAAACGCCTGGGTATGCTTCAAGTCGTCGCCAAGCTGCGAGCAGCCGTACGGATGGGCGAAATGGTAAACGCCGTCGACGCGTCCGGCAAGCGCGTCATTGCCCATGCGGGCGAGCGTTTCGCATGTTTTGTTGATGCATCCGACCGTATTCAAAATCCACAGCTCGTTGCGGATGCCGACATCGCCGTTCTCGCGGACATATCCGGCAAACGTCCGCTCCGCGAAGCCGTCGGGAATAGCGGCGCTTCCTCCGGTCACCTCCGGCCCGGGTTCGTAGCGGTATTCCAGCTTGCCGCTAAGCCCAGTCCGCACATTGTGGTGATGCACCCAGACGCCGGGCTCCAGCGGGACCTTCGCCTTTCCGATCGAATAGCCGAACTTGATCACATCTTCGCCCGCTGCTGCCGGCCGAATGAGCGCCTTATGCCCTTTGGCCACCTCTTCCTTCAGCACGATCGTCTCCTGACCGCCGTCCGGCAATTCGAGTCCGATCCGCTCTCCGGCTGCCAAATCCCGCAGCGCGACGACGACATTGTCCGAAGGGTGAAGCCGAATCCACGATTTCATTCGTATTCCTCCCATTGTTCCAATTGGCGGGCAATCGCCTGAACGAGCGGCAGACCGGCAGGTGTCCGGAGGTCGCAGCCCCACCACTCTTCACGGGAGAGGACCGCATCGGCCAGCAACCGCGCATCGGTTCCGTATTCCGCCCACAACGCTGACATCGTCTCCAGCACCGGCTTGCTGTCGTTCACCGTATAGGGCGTGCCGTCGAACCGGACGCCGCCGTAACCGCCGTCATCCAGCCGCTTCACCCGGTACAGGCGCAGCAGCGCGGCAAGCGCGGTCACCATTCGCTGCGGCAGCTCGCGCCGCTCCCCGGCGTACGAAAGAAGCGTCGGCACAAGGCGCGTCCGGAATTTGCTTACGCTGTTCATCGCGATGTCGGACAGCCGGTGTTCAATGTACGGATTGGCGAACCGTTCGAACACTTCCGCCGCATAGACGCGCAACTCGGACGGCTCGAGCGGGACCGCGGGAACGATCTCTTCGGCGACCGCCTCCCGGACCCAACTGCCGAGCGTCTCGTGCTCCATCAGCTCCCGGACATGCCGGACGCCGGACAGCAGACCGAGCGGCGTCATCAGCGTATGGGCGCCGTTCAGAATGCGCACTTTGCGCAGCTGGTACGGGCGCAAATCCGGAACCCAGCGGACGTTCAGGCCCGCTTGAACGAACGGCAGCCGGCGGTCCAGCTCCGGTTCGCCTTCGATTGCCCAAAAATGATACGGTTCCGCCGTATTGAGCAGCAGGTCCTCGTACCCCCAACGCTCGAACAGCGCCGGCGCCTCGTCTGCCGGATAGCCCGTCACAATCCGGTCGACCAGCGAATTTAAAAACCGGTTATGTTCCTCCAGCCAGCGGCGGAATCCATCCGGCAAGCTCCAGTCGTCGCAATGCCGCAGCACGCAAGCCTTCAGCGTGTCGCCATTGCGTTCGAGCAGCTCGCAAGGCAGCAGCAGCAGTCCTTTATCGGCTGCGCCCGCAAACGCTTCGTATCGGCGGTACAGCCACAGCGTCAGCCTGGCCGGATACGATGGCATCGGCTCATCCGGCTTCCACGGCGTATAGACGTACGTCAGCCCCGCTTCGGTCGTATTGGAAATGACCGCTTCCAGCTCCGGACGGTCCGCCAAAGACAGAAAGCGCTCCCATTCGCGGTACGGATCGATCAGCTCGCGGAAGACCGCGACGACTTCCGAACGCTCGACTTTTCTCCCCTGCTCCAAACCGCGAATAAGCAGCGTGTACAATCCGTCCTGTGCGGCCAATTGCTCCAGCTTGGCGCCTCCGGAGGGTCGCGGCTGCGTCACCGCGACACTGCCGTCGAACAGTCCTTTCTTGCGGCATTCATGCAGCATCCAATCGGCAAAGCCTCGCAAAAATTGCCTTCGCCAATTTGCAGGACGCGCACCGGCGACGAGGCGGCCGCCCGATATCGGGACTGCGTCTCGAAGTCGGCCGTTTCCGCGTTCAGCATTTTGGTCGTACCCATTGCCATCCCTCCCGGTCTATCATGCTCACCCCTTTATTGTAGCATCATACCGAGTCAGCGAATTGCCGTATTCCGGCAAAATGTATCCGATTTTGATCTTTGCGGCCGCTTGCCGGCCATACCGTCTGTTATAATGAGGATAAAACAGCATGAATGCAGGAGAGGCGGACAGGAGAGGAAGAGACGGATGAAGCCGATTCGCAAAAATTCGAGAACTACGGGCTGTTCCCGTTTTCCATGGTGTACCGGGATACGAAAAGCCCGCAAATCGAGCTTCCCGACCATGTGCATGACTGGCACGAGCTGGTCTATGTTCACGGCGGACACGGAACATTTTTTATTCAGCATACGATCTATGATATGCGCGCCGGCGATCTGTTCGTGCTGCCCGCCAATACGATTCACCGTGCCCTGCCCGACCAGGACCGTCCCGTCACCTCGACCGCGCTCTTTTTTGGTCCGGCGCTTCTGTTGACAGCGGTCTACGATGACGGCTATTCGCTCTCCGGGCTGCTGGAAACGGGGGTGTACCGGTTTCGGCTGGACGAGCGGCTGCAGCGGCTGTACGAGATCGAACTGGCGCGGATGGCCGAGGAGGACAGGGAGCGCCGGCCAGGCTACCGGACAGCCCAGTGGCTGTCGCTCCATACGCTGCTGCACGAAACGAACCGGATTGTAAGAGCCGCTATCGGGGAGGCGGCCGGTCCCGGCGCGAATGCCGGCCCGTCCTGGCTTGACGCCGTGCTGAACGGGCTTGAAGGCGATACGGAACCGGACATGCGGCATACGCTTTCTTCGCTCGCCGATCTGGCGGGAGTCAGTCCCGCCCATCTGAGCCGGGTGTTCAGACGGAAAACCGGCATGAGCGTCACCGACTACTTGACGATGCGGCGCATCGTCAAGGCGAAAAACTGCTGTCGGCATCGGACGATAAAATCGTCTGGATCGCGGAGCAATGCGGCTTCGAAAGCTTGCCCCACTTTCACCGCTGCTTCAAGAAGCATGTCGGGATGACGCCGGCGAAATACCGGATTTTGCGAGGCGTTAGCCGGCAGCTCGCAGGCGCCGAGGCAGCGGTGCCACGACGGCACGCGGCTGCATGGCGGTACGGCGGCGCGTCGGCGCAGCGGTACGCGGCTGCATGGCGGTGCGGCAGCGCGTCGGCACAGCGGTACGCGGCTGCTCCGCTGACCGCCAGCGCACGCGGACCGCGGCACCGTCAACCTTGCCGGTATTGCTTCAGCACAGCGCGGATGTCGGCGTTGATGCCGTCAAGCTCCGGAATGGCGACCGGTTTATCCGCCAACCGGTAACGTTCCTTCAGCTGCAAAATCCGTTCCACGCTTTCGTCGATCCGTTTTTCCGTCAACCGCCCCTCGTTCACGCTCTGCTTGAGCGCTTGCACGACACGGTCGACGTTTTCGTACCCGTGCGCTACTAGCACGATATCGCTGCCCGCTTCGACGGCTTGAACCGCCGCATCGCCGATGCCGTAATGATCCGCGATGGCGCCCATCGTCAGATCGTCTGTCATGACGACTCCTTCGAAGCCGAGCGTCCCGCGCAGCTGGTCGGTGATGATCGTGCGCGACAGCGAGGAAGGAAATTCGCCGTCCAGCTGCGGAAACAAAATATGAGCGACCATAACGGCATCCGCCCCCTGTCTGATCGCTTCGGCGAATGGCTGCCACTCGAAATTCCGCAGCTGCTCCAATCCCTTCCGCACGACCGGCAGTTCCAGATGGGAATCGACCGCCGTATCGCCATGCCCCGGAAAATGCTTGACGACGGGAATGATTCCCGCATCGCGGATCGCCTTCATCTCCGCCACGCCCATTTGTGTCACCACCTCCGGCGTCGCGCCGAACGAACGCGGACCGATGACCGGATTATCGGGATTGCTGTTGATGTCGAGCACCGGCGCGAAATTCAGGTTGAATCCGAACGCCGTACATGCTCTGGCCAGCAGTTCCCCGACCGCCCCGGCGAACGCCGGCTGTCCGGTTTCGCCGATCGCAACGGCATCGGGCAGCCGCTCCAGACCCGGAAGCCGGCTGACGATGCCGCCTTCCTGATCGACGGACAACATGAGCGGCGCCTTGTTCGCGCCGTTCCAGGCTCTCAGACTGTTGACGTAAACGACCGTCTCTTCCGGGGAGACGAGGTTGTCTTTGTAGAAAATGACGCCGCCGACATGCTGCTCGGCAATCATGCGCCGCGCCCGGCGGTCGGGAGAGGCGCCTTCCACGCCGGCGATAATAAGCTGGCCGATTTTCTCGTCCAGCGTCATCGCGTCGATCGTCCGTCCGATCGCATTTTCGGAGGAAGAGTTCCCGCTTTCTTCGCCGTCCTTGTCCGGGGTACCGCCGAAAACCGCGCATCCTGCGACAAATACAAGCAGCGCCAGGACGGCGGCCGTTATTCGGAAACGTTGCGGTCTCACCAATATCACGTCCCTGTTTTATGATGTATTTGTCCTATTCTTTGCCAGGCGGGGGGCGTACTATAACAATCGGCAACAAACGGCGCAGGCCGCGTCCGCAGAAAACGATTTGCGCCGTCTGAAAAGAAGGAACGATGCGCATACTTTGACGAAAGCGTATTGCGAACCATTTCAATGCTGTGACGAGGGGAGATTGGTTTATGGCTGACGTACAGGAAGAACTGAAGCAATTGCGGGAGCACCTCCCGGCCTGGGTGGAAGCAAGCAGGCTGCATGCGGCGAAAGGAAAAGTCGCCGGCTATATACCGGAGCTCGCCGGAACGCCGGCGAATGCGCTCGGCATTACGGTGATGGATGCGTCGGGCGAATGCGTGACGGTCGGAGACTGCGATCTGAACTTCACGATGCAGAGCATATCGAAAGTGTTTACGCTGCTGCTGGCGCTGATGGATCGCGGGGAAGAAGCCGTATTCGCCAAAGTCGGGATGGAGCCGAGCGGCGACGATTTCAACTCGATTCTGAAGCTGGAACTGGTGGAGCCGGGCATCCCGTTCAACCCTCTCATCAACGCCGGGGCGATCGCGGTCACTTCGCTCATCGCCGGCTCCGGTCCGGCGGAGAAGACGAAACGGATTACGGCATTCTTCTCCCGTCTTGCCGGCGGCCGGCCGCTCGTCTGCAATGAGGCGGTCTACCGCTCGGAAGCGGCAACCGCTTACCGGAACCGGTCGATCGCCTATTTTCTGAAGGAAAACAACGTGCTCGAAGCGCATGACGACGTGGAGGAAGTGCTGGATGTCTATTTCCGGCATTGCGCGATCGAGCTGACATGCGCCCAGCTGGCGCGCATGGCGCTCGTACTCGCGCATGCCGGACGCGATCCGCTTACCGGGGAAGCGCTCATCCCTTCCCGCTACGTGCAGATCGCCAAGACATTCATGGTCACCTGCGGCATGTACAACGCCTCGGGCGAATTCGCAATCCGCGCCGGACTGCCCGCGAAGAGCGGCGTATCGGGCGGCATTCTCGCGCTCGTGCCGAACCGGTACGGCATCGGCGTGATCGGTCCGGCGCTTAACCGCAAAGGCAACAGCACCGCCGGCGTTCATCTGCTGGAGACGCTGTCGCAGCATTTCGGATGGAGTCTGTTTTGACGGTGCGGGGCGCTGCAAAGAAGGACGATCAGCGCTCCCGATCCCCTCTCCCGCCGAGCTTGTAAAATTCGGCGGCGTTGCCGCCGAACAGCGCTTCCCGCTCGCGCTCCGTCCAAGCTTCGGGAAGCGCCCGCTCCAGCGCGCCGATCACATCGTCATAGGACCCTGCCAGCAGGCAAACCGGCCAATCGCTGCCGAACATGACGCGCCGGGGGCCGAACAGCTCCGTCACATGGCGGACATACGGTATGAGCTGTTCCGGCTCCCAACGCCGATGGTCGGCTTCCGTTATCATGCCCGACAGCTTGCAGTACAGCTTCGGGTAGCCGGCCAGCACGCGCATCTGCTCCGCCCACGGTTCGAGGATGCCGTCCTTGATCGGCGGCTTGGCGATATGGTTGATCACGCCGCGCAGGTTCGGCACCTTCTCCATCAGCTCGAGAACGGCAGGCAGCTGAGGCGAGCGCATGAGAAGATCGACGGGCTGATCGAGTTCCTCCATCCGGGCAAGCGCCTCGATGACATTCGGCTTCAGCACCTCGGCCGGATCGGCCATTTCCTGAATCATAACGCGGAAACCGACAAACTTCGGATGCCGGCGGAACCGCTCGTAATGACTTTCCCAATCCGGATCGTGCAGATCGAGCCAGCCGACGACACCGGCGATCGACGGCTCATTGTCGCTTAACGCGAGCAAATAATCCGTTTCCTCGTGAGACCGCTCCGCCTGCACGACGATCGTCCCGTCGATCCGATGCTTCGCCAGCTCGGGCTGCAGATCATCCGGCAAGTAGCTCCGGTACAATACCGGCACATCCGGCGACAGCCAGCCGAGATCCCCCCGCGCAATGTCCCAATAATGCTGATGCGCGTCCAAACGCATAACGCATTCCCCTTTCACCTTAACGAATGGAACCGTTTTCTCCATTCTAGCACGCCTGTACGCTTCTGTCGCTTCTCCGGACCGCCGCCGCCACGACTGCGCGGCCGTTTGCGCACCTCCGGCTCGTACAACTTTATCCGTACGCCCCGCATTTGACGGTGCTCTTTTTTTGCATTAAAATTTCATAAAGTGAAACGAAAGCTTTCATGCCTTCTCATAGACCGAAAGGAGCCATTCCGGACATGCTCGATTCCCCTTTCAGCAAAACCGATCAACGACGGCAGCTGCTGCTCAAAGCGTTAAGCGAGCGCGGCGCCATGACGATACCGGAAATGATGGAGCTTGCCGGCTGCTCGAAGGCGACCATAGTGCGGGACCTGGATCTGCTGGCGGGACGCGGCCTGATTATCCGGACGATCAACGGGGCGCAGCCGCAATCTTCCCCCGGGCCGTCCGGACAGGAACTGTCGTTTCAGGAGAAAAAACATTTGCAGTCCGCCGAGAAAATGGCTATCGCCCGCCGGGCCGTCTCGCTGGTCGAAGAGGGAGATGTCGTCGGGCTTACCGGAGGAACGACGACCTTTCTGATCGCCTGGCTTCTGCGCAGCAGAGTCAATATTACGGTCGTGACCAATGCGGTCAATATCGCGGCTTCGCTCGCCGAGAGCGAAGGCGTTCAGGTCGTCGTGACCGGGGGCGTCATGCGCGGCAAAAGCTATGAATTATGCGGTCCTCTCGCGCTCAAAACGTTGGAAGAGCTGCATATCGGCAAAATGTTCCTCGGCGTCGACGGCGTATCTCTCGAAAACGGACTGACGACGCACTCCGAATTCGAAGCGCAGACGAACCGCCTGTTCATCGCACATGCCCAGCAGACGTACGCCGTATTCGACCATACGAAGTGGGAGCGCACTTCCCTGTTCCCGATCGCGCCGCTGTCGTCCGCGAACGCGCTCATTACCGACAAGCCTCCTTCGGCTGCCATGCTGGACCGGCTCCGGGCAGAGAACATCCCCGTTTATGTCGCAAAACCGTAAGCGGCAACCGGCGATCATCCCAATCCGAACCGGCCAAGCCTTCATGTCGCAGCCGTCGGGCCAGGCGCCTGACACATACCGGAACCGGGGACCGTGCGGAAGCGGCAATACAGCGAAACGGCCGAACAGACAAAACGACCGAACAGCCTTGAAGACTGTCGGTCGTTTTATTTGCCGGCCATTCTCGCTTCGCGCGGGGAATGGCCGTATTTGCGTTTGTATGCCCGTTCGAAATGAGACAGCGTGCGAAAGCCCGACGCGTAGCAAATATCGGTGACCGGCAGCGGCGATCCGCGCAGCAGCGAGCAGGCGAACGACAGCCGCAGCTCCTGCAGGTACTGCTGGAACGGGACGCCCGCAGCCTTGCGGAAACATTCGCTGAAATAATTCGGCGCGAGCCCCGCCTGGGCGGCGGCGTCCCGGAGACTTAGCGGTTCGCGAAACCGGTGATGGATGAAGACGAGCGCCCGCCGGATATGTTCCGGCTGCGGCGTTTCTTCCCTGCCCGAACCGCCGCCCTCCTCCAGGGAACGCAGCCTTGCCAGCATAAGCAGAATGCGTTCCAGCGCTCCTCTTGCCATCAGCCGGTATCCCGGCTGTCTGCCGGACAGCTCCGCTTGAAGGAGCCGGAACTCCTCCGCGACGGCCTCCCGCGCATCCTCCGCAACCGTCACCGTGCCGCCCGCATAATCGCGAAACAGCAGCGGTCTCAGCTCATCGGACAGCAGTTGCTCGCCGAACACCGCGTTATAGAGTTGAAGCGGCCTGTCAGGTGACGGAGATACCGAATGGAAATCCGCAGGCGTCAGCAGAAACAGGCTGCCTTCGGACAGCGGAACCGCGCGTCCGTTAACGGTATGGCTGCCCGCGCCGCCGTACACGTAGCACAGCTCGTAAAACTCGTGCCAGTGCAGCGCGACCGGCCCGGACACCGTCTGATTATACAGCCTGAGCGGAAAGTCTTCGCCCAAATATTGCTCGTTCGTCAGCCGTTGCGGCTCCATGTCGCCCCTCCCCTGCACGCTGCCGCCCCCGCCATTTACGCATTGGCATACGTATTGCCTGCGAGATCCTTGCCGCGGGCGAGCCACACCTTGAATCCGGGGTTTTTCTCCGGAATGACGCGGATGTCGGTCGAGAAGTAGCGCATCGTGTATCCGCAACGCCGGTAAGGACTCTTGTTGGCCGTCGCCCCGTGGATGATGCGGGAATCGTGCAGCGAGCATTGTCCCCGCTCCAGCTCGAAAGCGACCGCCTTACTGTCGTCGACGTTGCGGATTTGCGTGGCGAACAGGTTAAGCCGGCTGTCGACATCCTCGTAGTCCGAGAAGCCGTTGCGGTGCGTGCCGGGAATGACCTGCATGCAGCCGTTTTCGCGGGTGCTCGGGTCGATCGCAAGCCACACGGTCACAATGCCGTGAAAGCTGTCCACCCTGCCTTTCCAGTATGCGGAATCTTCGTGCCAGGGCGTCGCCCGTCCGACATACGGATCCTTGCAGATGAAATGGCTGGACCACAGCCCGATGTTCGGCCCGAGAATCGGTTCGACGACATCGAGCACCTCGTCGCACAGCAAATAATCGAGCAGCCGTTCGTCCCGGAAATGCGGCGTATCCAGCTCATCGGACAGCTTGCTGCCTTTCTCCGCGAGATGCTCCTCGAACAAAGCCGTCAATCCGTCCAGCATATGCTGCGGCAGCAGTTGCTTCTTATACAGAAGATACCCGTTTTCATGATAAAATTCCACTTCTTCTTTGCTCAGCTTGCTCATGCCCGATCCCTCCCGGAATGGTCTGTCTGTTCACCATTTATTGTGGCATGGCGCGGGCTTTCGGCGCTTCGCGTTTCCGAAGGAAAAGTACGCTTATCTTCAGATAGACCCGGGATAGGCAAGAACGCATGAGCGGGTTCAGGCGAGCCTGGGGAACAATCCGCCCTGCAGACGGCCGCCGGCTTCAAGGCCGAGACCTTCGGTGCATATATGCCGCGCACCGCTAAACGTCGTGCCGTCCGGCATATAAATGATGGCGAGCGCCCGGCGCGGCCGGTCCGTCCGGTTCGCATGGGCATAATGAAACGTCAGCCCGTCATGGAACGTGCAGCTTCCCGCCTTCATCCTGGCTACCACCGCGGTGTTCCGGTCGACGCGGGCCGCGCCGCCGTCGCTAAAATGTCATGAGGCTCGACCAGATCGACGCTTTTCAAATTTTTGATTTTCTGCGATTTGGGCACGAACATCATGCATCCGTTGTTTTCATCGACGTCGTCCAGCGCAATCCAGATCGACAGCGCGCCGGTTTCGTTCATCGGCCAGTACGGCCAATCCTGATGCCAGGGGGTCGGTCTGGAATCGTGCGGCATTTTGAGCAGCGCATGGTCGTGGAACAGCCTGATGCCGGAGCTGCCCGTCAAATCTTTCGCCGCCTGCGCGAAGCGCCTGCTCAGCACGAACCGGGCTATTCCGCCATGATCGCGCCAGGTGTTGACGCGCTGGTTCAGCACCTTGTAATAAGCGTTGCCTTTCTGCGACGTTTGGACGGAACGGCCGCCTTCCTGCCTCATCGTCTCGTCCAAATATTGACGCAGTTCTTCCAATTCGTCCGGTTTTAACATATCATCGATTTGAACGAACCCGTTCTCCCGATAATATTGAATTTGCTCATTTGTCAAAGGTTTGTTGTCGTCCAGCATGTCGGCACTTCCTTTCGATTGCAAGGTTTATATGTAAACCGTAACCGAAAGCGTTTGCAGCATCTTGGCTGATTTGCGAAAAAAACGGACGATTTGCCAAAGGGGGGCGCGATAAAATGGAAACGTACGAGCGCAAAACTTTTTTCCGGATGAACAATTTCCGTTCTTCATTTCGCGCTATACGATCGGTATCGGCGAACGCATACCGGATCATGCCCATCAATTCGTCGAGCTGGTCTATGTCGTCAGCGGATCGGCGATTCACGAGATGTCCGGCCACCGGTACGAGCTTCAGTCCGGCGACGTTTTCGTGCTCGAGCCCGGCGCCCCGCACAGCTACACAGGCTCGGATACGGAAGAGACGGTCGTCTTCAATGTGCTGTTCGGCACCGAGCTGCTGCGCGACGAACTTGCGTCGCTGCTGCGCATGCCATCGTTCGTCAACTTTTTCTATCTGGCGCCCTTTCTGCGGAAAAGCGCGTCGTTCATCCCCCATTTCCGGTTGCACGATCATCAGAAGCTGCGAATCGTCAGCCAACTGGCCGCGATGGAAGAGGAGTTTGCGATGCGCGGGGACGGCTATCAACTGCTGATCAGGACGAGGCTGATCGAATGTCTTGTCTGGCTGGGACGCTACCATCGCGAAAGCGGGATGCGAAAGCGCGAAGCGTTAAGCGACCGGGACTGGATCGAGTCGATCCGGCATCTGGTCGAGACGCATTTCCGCCAGCCGCTGTCACTGAAGGAAGCGAGCCGGCTGTGCGGCATGAGCGTCTCGTCGTTCACCGTCAAATTTCGGGAAGCGGCCGGCTGCAGCTTCACCGAATACAAGCATGGCGTGCAAATCCGCCACGCCTGCCGCCTGCTCGCCGACACGAGCAGCAAGGTGACCGACATCGCCTTCGACGCCGGCTTTGGCGATATCAGTTTCTTCAACAAAGTGTTCCGCAAACATACCGGCATGACGCCGAAAGCTTACCGAAAGCTGCACGGCCAACCGGACGGCCAACCGAACAAAGCCGATAAGAGGAAAGTGCCGCCGGAGACGTGAAAGCTGCTACGGAATGTTTCGGAAATGAGCGCCCTATTCATCAAAAAACCTTCCCCCTCTGCTTCCCCGGCACGGAAGAGAGTGGAAGGTTAATCGAATCCAATGGGTCATTGGAACGGTCAAATTTTCAGTTCCCCAAGCTTGATCAACTCGACAACAGCCTGCGAACGACCTTTGACATTTAATTTTTGCATGACATTGGAGATGTGGTTTGAAGCACGCCATTTGAACTTGTAAGTAAATCTTTCAAGTTGGTTCGCTGTTCATTTATTTTTGAATAATTCTGTTGGAACAATAAACCCGTTTATGGATACCAAATTGTTAAACGGATTGCTTTGCTGCGACCTCTGTGTGGCAAACTCATTATTGAAATAGTCCATTTTGAACATATCCCGTAACAGCTTGGATTTTTGCGAAGTGGTGCTTTGGGCTACACCGAAGTGCGCGCATATATCATGAACAGTTGCATAGGGCTGGAAGCTCTTATCGAACAGAAAGTTAACTGTTCCTATTGCATGAATAATCCCTGCCGCCCAAACCTCCAACTTGCCTGACATAAATGGAACCGTGCGCTTGCGTCCTAGCTTTTCCACCATTTTCATAGACAATTGTTCATATTCTTCGTCCAAATATTCTTGACAAAAACTTCTAACTAATTGGAGCAGCCGTTCTTTTTTCTCGAGCATTTTGGGATCTTTCATTTTTCCTCGACCCTCCTTTGCTATATCAAAGTTTACCATATTGTTTTCTCAGATGATATAATAAAGGCGAGGTGAAGCCGATGAAATGGGAAGAGATTGCCAAACAGCATCCGAGCCGTTTTGTGTTGGTGGAGGCGATTAAAGCCAACTCCGATAACCGCGTACGCCGTCTTGAAGACATGGCGGTTATTCAGGATTACGATAACCCGCAAGAAGCTTGGAGCGGATACAAACATTTTCATAAACTGTATCCGACACGCGAGCTTTACGTATTCCATACCAGCCGAACCGATGTTGAAGTTGTTGAAGAGTTCTTCTCAGGAATACGGCAGCGCATATGAAGATATGGCTCCAGCATGGCTTGCCTATCGTCTCATTGACCTTGACTTATAACGACCAATCTATTGTTTTACCGAACGTCCTGTTTGACACAGGCTGTGCGGCAACGGTATTTGATACCGATTTGCTTGCTCACATCGGCATTTACATTGATTTCATAAACGGCAGAGCCAAACGCATGTATGGAGTTGGCGGAACAAGCGAGATCTGCTATGAGCAGGTCATCCCTAAGCTTCAAATTGAACATATTCCTTTAAATGATTTTCCTGTCCAACTTGGAACTGTTCAAGAAAGTTATGGCTTTGACGGCATACTTGGCATTGATTTTATGATGAGGGCCAAATGCAAAGCCGATTTTGAAACGATGCAGTTTGATTTCTCCAATTAAAACAAGCGACGCCCTGTTATCGGACAATCGCTTGTTTTTTGCTATCTGTGTGACAACTCAGTCTCTTCTTCGCACGCCGGCTCTTGCAGCGGCAAACCGAAGGCCGTCACCACCTGAATATCGCCCGAACGGTCCACTGTAATTTGCGAAAGCAGTTTTTTTAGAATAAGCTGCATCTCGTCAAAATGGTCAAAATCAAGGTCCAACAGCTCATCCAGCATATCCGCAACATTTTCATAAAGCTCGGTTAAATCAGAATTTTTACGCAGCTCCTCGGCGGCTTCCGCCAATCTTCTCTCGAATTGAACAATTTCTTTTTCGTAAAAGCTTTTCTCCAGGCGATACTGCTCCTCGTCCAGAAGCTGCCCGGACATTTTCTCGCGGCGCAATTCGAACAGACACTGGCGGTTATCGGCAATTCGCTTCCGCATTGCTCGAATTTCGCTCTCCAGACCGGATTGATCGATTCGGATGAGTCCTTTATGCTTTTCCAGCAGCTGCTCGGCGGATGTGATGCTTCGGAGCGCGCTCGAAAGAATGCCGATCAGTTCATCGCGAAACGGATAGTAGGGTAGCCAAAATCGTTGATGCATCCGGCTTCCCCCTGCCTGCGTCTTCTGGAACAGACGAGATAGCGATATTCTCTGCCGTTTTCATCCGTTTTTTTACTTTTGGACTTCATACTGACCATGGATGAGCCGCAATGCGCGCATGTTATCATGCCGGCGAAAACGTTAATTTTTTGTCTGATGCCTCCCCGCTCACCGCCCCCCCGCTCCAGTCGCAACATCTGGGCCAGCTGAAAGGTGTCCTCGTCGATAATCGCTTGATGCGTAATGATTTTATTGGCATACCGCCACTCGCTTTTCGGCTTTTGCACCAGCACCTTTTTACGCTCGGATGTATCGTTTACGTTCGTATAGATCTTTTTCGTCTCGTATTTGGAGGAGCGGTTTTTTCCGATGTATGCTTCGTTTTGAAGGATGCGCTGAACTGTCGTAACTCCCCATACGCCGCCTTTGGGAGAGGGTATGCCTTTGTGATTCAAGTAGGTGACAATGGCTTTCTCGCCCATCTTATTGGCGGTATAAAGCCGAAAATGGTGCGCACGACTTCTTTCTGCCGCTCATCGGGCACCAGAACTTTAAGCCCGTTTCTGATTTCCCTGACGTACCCGTAAGGCGGACGGCTTCCCGTAAAATTTCCTTTCAGCGCCGATTCGCGCTTGCCCCGGCGAGAGCTGCGGCTGATTTGCTCGCTTACGGACTGGTTGACGCTCGATATAATCGAAAACAGCATTTCGTCGTCTCTGTCCGAATCGTAATGATCGTCGATGGAGATCAGTCTGATGTTGAGCGCGTTGACCATTTTTCGCTTCAGATTGATGGAGTCTCCGATGTCGCGGGCAAAACGGGAGAGCGCCGCAAAATAATGACTTGAAAAGCGCCTCGCCGGGCATCTCTGATGACTTGCTGAATCGCTTGCCTGTCCGTTATGTTCGTCCCCGATTCCCGGTCTTCATAAATCATTTCCTCGTCCGTTTCCCATCCCATATCTTCGGCATAATGCTTGCAAGCAGCAATCTGATGTTCGGGGCTGTCTTTCTGGCTTTCTTTTGTCGTGCTGACACGGACGTAGATGGCCGCTTTTGTCATGCTCGATCTTCCCCTTATATAAAAAAGAAATCCCGCCGGCCGAATCACGATGGTGCCGGAAGGATTTCGGAATGGTCTCCAGGTTTATATGAAACAGGGTCAAATAGACGGATCATTACAATGATAACACGGCACGTCCTCAAGCCGGGATTTTTTTACACGATTATGGTTGATTTGAAACGCATCGGTATGTTTGCGAACTACCTGTCTGGCGAGTTCGTCGATCAGCTCGTTGAGATTGCCCTGTCCTGCTCGAATATGAATGCGGTAACGTTTTTTTACGAACACATGGCATTCTCCTCCCATCCGGTCTTACCATTCATTTTTATGTGGCACCGATCTTGTATCATAACCGAAACATTTTCCAGAATGGAAAAGCGCTTTGCAAGGAACAATTTCCTCATAAAATACTTTCCGCCATCTCAACAGATCTCAACTTAGCTGTGCATCAAATCCCGTCTCATTGGAGATGTGGTTACGGACCGTCTTTTCGCTAATAAACAACTGCTGTGCGATATCACGGGTTGTTTTGTCCTGTACCAGCAACTCGAATACCTCGCGTTCGCGATGGGTCAACAGAAATTTGTTCTTATGGTCGCTTCCCTTCAAAATGTCACCCCTCCTTGCCCGGGTTTTTATAGTTAAACAAGGCCAAGGGATACAGTCAAATTATTGTATGAAATGCGGGAAGCTATGGTGCGGTGCATAGAAAGAAATGGGCAAATGCCGCAGCAAAACGGCATCGGCCTGTATAATCGGCCGATGCCGTCCTATTGCGTTATTGAAATACCGGCTTCGAACCGGCTTTCGGATTGACCGCAATGCCCGTATTGGCCGGAAACAGCCGTTCCACCATGGCATTGAACTGCGGTAAGCGACCCTGAATCGGACGCCCTGCGTTAATATCCTCCATAAACTGTTTCATTCTGCCGACGAATTCAGGGTTGGAGGAGATATATGCCGTTTGGATATGAGGTGCCGTCCGCCTGATTTCCCTGGCGATTTTCCGCTTCAGCTCCGCCGTCAATCCGGCATCCTGCGCGGCTTCTTTCGTAGCGCCGCCCATATAGCCGGTCCGGTTATCGGCCCCGTATCCCGCTCCGAAGTTCAGTCTGTTGCCAATCCGCATATCGAGACCGCTCTTTATTCGATTCCCGCTAGCTCCCTGATTTTGCGATTGCGCTGCTGCGCCGTTCTCCAACGTTACCGCGACATAAGCGTTTCTGTCGGTAAGCATGACGTAAGAAGTATCGATGCCTTGTATTCGGTTAATGCGCTCGGCGAGTCCCCGGTCCATCTCGAGCCGGTAATTCCGATGCTGCCCGACGATGTTGTTGCTGTTCAGGCGGCGCCCGTATTGCCGGTTCATTTCGTTCATCTGGTCGTCCGCGAACCGCTTGTTCATGATCAGATTCCCGTTCGCATCGCGGCGGACAGCGTTAGGTCGGATATTGCGGTTGCCCAGATCCCCTTGCTTCTCCATGCAACCGGACAACATTGCGCTCAGAACGACGCCGGCTGCGAGTGCGACCCATCTGCGCTTCATGTGCCACCCTCCAATATCATCTTGTAATCAGGCTCTGGCCTTTTTTTATGGTTTGCAAAACGGTTTGGACCTATGCCGGCCAAAGGATGGCATTAACGATGCGGGGAGGGGCGGATAATCTGCACTGGGCAATCCGCACTATCGTCTGATCATGTCATTTTTCGTTTAGGTTGCCCGCTCCGCAATCGACTTATGCGCCTTTGCGAAAAACGTTGACACCTTTCACCCGCGGTGGTAATATAAATGCCATAAATACTAGTTTGCTCATCGGATTAATGAAATATCGAATGGCTCGACCGGACAATCGGAGGCCTCTCTTGTTCGCTTCATGCGCGAATCGAGGGAGGTCTCTGTCTTTTTTCTGGAATGTCCGATGAACAACACCAGACTGGGAAGGAGAAAAAATTATGAGCAAAGCCGTTATGATCTCCGGCAGTCCGAACCCGGGCTCCAGACTGACCGGACTGACCCGTTACGCGGAGCGACGCCTGCAATCCGCCGACGCATTCGGAGGCTATATCGACGTCTCCGCCTTGCCTGCGGAGGATCTCGTCCGCGCCGCCTTCGACAGCCCGGCGATCGCCGGTGCCCACGCTTTGGTCGCGGAAGCCGATGCGATCGTGATCGCCAGCCCGGTTTATAAAGCGTCCTACACCGGCGTGCTGAAAACATACCTGGACCTGCTGCCGCAAAAAGCGCTTGCCGGCAAAACGGTCACGCGCTCTTTATCGGCGGGACGATCGCCCATCTGCTCGCCATCGATTACGCCTTGAAGCCGGTGCTTGCCGCGCTCGGCGCCAATCGGTTCACCAGCGCGGTGTACGCAGTCGATTCCCAGATCGTCCGAAGCGATCGGCCGGACGGAGAACTCGAATTTACGCTGGATACCGAGCTGCGAACGCGGCTTGACGCCGTATTGGACGAACTTCTTCTTGAGCTGGGAGCGGGGACGCATGCTTAGACGAAAACGTTCCGGCAGACCGGGGTTTGCGATTATCGCTTTCCTGAGCTTGTCGCTCGCGCTGGCGGCCTGCGGCGCGGAAGCGGGCAAAGGCGGGTCCGAGGCCGAATCGGCCTCCGGCGGCAAATCGTCCGGCGCAGATGTTACGGTCCGCATCGGTTACCAGAAGTACGGCACGATCAATATTTTGAAAGCGGACGGGGCTCTTGACCGAAAGCTGGAAGAATCGGGCGTCAAGGTCGAGTGGACCGAGTTCCCCGGCGGCCCCCAGCTCCTCGAAGCGCTCAATGTCGGCAGCATCGATATCGGCCATACCGGCGAAGCTCCTCCGATTTTCGCGCAGGCGGCAGGAGCGCCGCTCGTCTATCTCGCGCACGAGCCTGCCAGCCCGGCGAGCGAAGGCATTCTGGTGCCGAAGGACTCGGATATCCAGTCCGTCGCCGATTTGAAGGGGCGAACCGTTGTGCTGAACAAAGGCTCCAACGTCCATTATTTACTCGTCAAGCTGCTGGAAAAGGCCGGCGTCGCTTATCAAGATATCGATGTGAAATATCTCCCTCCGGCGGACGCGCGGGCCGCGTTCGAAAAAGGCAGCGTCGACGCCTGGGTCATCTGGGACCCGTTCCTCGCCGCGGCGCAGACGGCTACCGGCGCGAGACTGCTCGCCGACGGTACGGATGTCGTCTCGAACCATGAATTTTATTTGGCTTCCCGCCCATTCGCCGAGAAGCACCCCGATATTATCGAGACGCTGCTGGAGGAAGCGAACAACATCGATACCTGGGCCAAGGACAATCCGACGGAGCTCGCCGAAATGCTTTCTCCGCAGCTCGGCATCGACGTCGAGTCGCTGGAGCTTGCGGCAAAGCGCAGAACGTACGGCGTCCAGCAAATCGACGAGAAGCTGGTCGAAGCCCAGCAGCAAATCGCGGATACGTTCTTCGCACTCGGGCTCATTCCGAAGGAAATCGACATTCATGACGCGATTCTGAATCAAGGGAGCGAATGACAATGAAGGTTTTCTGGTTTATTCCGACCCATGGCGACGGCCGTTATCTTGGCACAAGCTATGGCGCCCGCGCCGTCGACGCCGACTACATGCAGCAAATCGCCAAAGCCGCGGACAGGCTCGGCTACGAAGGCGTTCTGATCCCGACCGGCAGCTCCTGCGAAGATCCGTGGATTGCGGCCGCTACCCTCATTCCGGAAACGAAACGCCTCAAATTTCTCGTCGCCGTTCGTCCCGGACTTATGTCGCCGACGCTCGCCGCCCGCATGTCGGCGACATTCGACCGGCTGTCCGGAGGCCGCCTGCTCATCAACGTCGTGGCCGGCGGCGACCCCGTCGAGCTGGCCGGCGACGGGCTATTTCTGGAACATGACGACCGCTACGGCTTGACGGATGAATTTCTGGACATCTGGCGGCGCGAGCTGAGCGGTGAAACCGTTCATTTCAAAGGCGATCATCTGCGCATCGAAGGCGGCCGCATCCTTTATCCGGCGATTCAGCAGCCGTATCCGCCGCTATGGTTCGGCGGCTCTTCGTCCGCGGGGCAAGAAGTGGCCGCGAAGCATGCGGACGTATATTTGACCTGGGGAGAGCCGCCGCACGAGGTGGCCGAGAAGCTTGCCAGCGTGCGCAAGCGGGCGGAAGCGCATGGACGCGACGTTCGCTTCGGCATCCGTCTGCACGTCATCGTCCGGGAGACGGAAGAAGAAGCGTGGCAAGCAGCGGATGAGCTGATCAAGCATCTTGACGACCGGACGATCGCCGAAGCGCAGCGCATTTTGCCCGCTTCGACTCCGTGGGGCAGAAGCGGATGTCGCGGCTTCATGGCGGCGGCCGCTCCGCGCTGGAGATCAGTCCGAACCTGTGGGCCGGCATCGGCCTCGTGCGCGGCGGCGCCGGCACGGCGCTGGTCGGAAGCCCGGAAATTGTCGCCGAACGGATGAAAGAATACGCCGCTCTCGGCATCGATACGTTCATTCTGTCCGGCTACCCGCATCTCGAGGAAGCTTACCGAACGGCCGATTTGCTGTTTCCGCATTTGCCGCTGGAACGTCCCGCAGAGCCGAACGGCCCGTCCTCGATCAGCCCGTTCGGCGAGCTGATCGCGAACGAAGTCCGACCGGCTCCCCGGGCATCCGCGCACTGAGAAAGGAGCGGTCCGCATGAACGGCAACAAGGTGCGGCGTCTGCTCCGCCGTCCAAACCGGTCGCTTCCCTGGTACATTCCGCTCGCTTTACTGGCGATCTGGCAACTGTTCGGCAGCCTCGGATGGATTCCCGAGCGCACGCTGCCGGCGCCCGATCAAGTGCTGTCTGCCGGCTTCCGTCTGCTGCAAAGCGGCGAATTGGCGGAAGCTATCGGCATCAGCTCGCTGCGGGCGCTGATCGGCTTCGCGATCGGCGGGTCGATCGGCTTTGCCCTCGGACTGTTGAACGGAGTCATCCCGTTGTCGGAGAAGCTGACCGATTCGACGATCCAGATGATCCGGAACATCCCTCATCTGGCGATGATTCCGCTTGTAATCGCCTGGTTCGGCATCGAGGAAGAAGCGAAAATTTTTCTCGTCGCGCTCGGCGTATCGTTCCCGATCTACCTTAATACGCTTCACGGCATCCGGTCCGTCGATCCCGGCTTGATCGAGATGGGCAGAACCTACGGACTGCGGGGATGGCGGCTGTATCGCAATGTCATATTGCCCGGGGCGCTTTCCTCGATCCTTGTCGGCGTCCGGTTCTCGCTCGGCATTATGTGGCTCACGCTGATCGTCGCCGAAACGATTGCGGCAGATTCGGGAATCGGTTATATGGCGATGAATGCGCGCGAGTTTTCCAATTGGACGTCGCCCTGCTCAGCATTCTGCTTTACGCGCTGCTCGGGAAGCTGTCCGACTTGATCGCAAAATATCTCGAAAGGAGATGGCTCAGATGGCATCCGCATTTCGGAACGGCAACATTGCAGTCGAAGACTTCTTGAACGAAACGTCTCACCGGGAAGATAAGGAGGACAGAAAGAACAATACGAACAAGCGGCCCGCTGCCGCCGGCGACAAACAAGGGCTGTCCCTCGAGCTGTGGGATGTGGCCAAAAGCTTCGGAGACAAATCGGTACTGCGCGACATCCGTTTGTCCGTTAAAGAGGGCGAATTCATCGCCATCGTCGGCCGAAGCGGTTGCGGCAAGAGCACGCTGCTCCGGCTGATCGCGGGTCTTGACGGCATCAGCGGCGGGACGCTGGTCAGAGGCGGCCAGCCAGTTGACGGCATTGGCCCGGACACACGCTTCATGTTCCAGGACGCCCGCCTCCTTCCCTGGAAAACCGTGCTCGATAACGTGCGGCTCGGCATCAACGGGGAAAGCGCCCGAATCGCCGAATGGAAAGCGTATGAGGTGCTGAAGCAGGTCGGACTGGAGGATCGCGCCGGCGACTGGCCCTCGGTCTTGTCCGGCGGCCAACGGCAGCGCGTTGCGCTCGCCCGCGCGCTGGTCGGCAGCCCGCGCCTGCTGCTGTTCGACGAGCCGCTCGGCGCGCTGGATGCGTTGACCCGCATCGAGATGCAGCGGCTAATCGAGCGGCTCTGGGAACAGCGGGGCTTCACCGCCGTGCTCGTGACCCATGACGTCAGCGAAGCGGTGGCGCTCGCGGATCGGGTCGTTCTGATCGAGAACGGCCAAGTGGCCCTCGACGTACCGATCACGCTTGACCGGCCGCGCACGAGAGACAGCTCGTTTGCCCGGTATGAACAGCTTATTCTGGATCGGGTTATGGCAACCGGAAACGAGATTGCGCAGCCGACGCCGGAGACAGCGGCAGCTGCCAATGGATAAACAGGCATCGGTTAACCGTGCAAAAAAACGAAGGCGCCCCTTGGTTTTTTGCATGTCCAGCGTTCAAGCGCCGGACATGATTACTTCCGCTTCAACGC
>NZ_BOVJ01000075.1 GCF_018403665.1 Paenibacillus cisolokensis | reverse complement strand
GTCAGGTTGGTAGAGTGTTTTATAAGATTTTGGAAAATAAAAAGGAGCTGGCCCTCGTCATGGTCGATGACTTCGGGACAGCCCCTCACACTCCAACATCAAGAGTTAAGGTCTTTTCGTTCAGGAAGCGGAGAAGTGGTCTGAATCTGCAACAAGTATTCCGATTTTCCATTATTAGTAGTCGTTAATAAGCTTATCCGCAGATTACTTCGATCTTTCCCTTCCCACATCACAACTTTTCCTTGCTCTGCCGAAGTTTCTGCATCATCCAATACATTTAAGTCATTTGAAATTGGCTTTTCCAACGATTTGGACACAAGTTCCTTTAGCTCATTGCAAAGTGCAGCAAAATGATTTTTGTCCGTCATGGAAAAGAGGTATTCACCGGATACAAGTTGATCGTCTTGGAATCTGTAAACAACCAGTTGTTTCACCGAATCGTCCAAGGGGAACTTACCTTCTACCGTTATTGAATCCCCATTTGAGGAAGCTTGACTCAATTTCCTTTCTTCCATTACGTCCTCTTTGGCAGTTAGCCAGGGCAGCCCATCAAATACGTAGTTACCATCCTGTTGAATATTCGTTAACAATTGGTCCAATTTTCCGAGAGCAGGCTGCTCTTCTGATGGTTTATCGTTAGAAGAGCAGCCACTGCTAATGAATGCAACGAATATAACAGAAAACAACCAGGTTCCAAGAGTTTTTCTCAAGATGCCATCAATCCTTTTTTATTTTTGGTAAACGTAGTGGTTAAAATAGTCCGTCAGCAGCACAACCTTCAATTGGTTTTGTGAAAGCTGCCCTTACTTTATAAAACGTATAGATTTTCTTAACACTAACGATGAATTTCCGAAAAATGAAACGAAAAATTTTAGCGGCAAGCGTAGGGGATCGAGCGCGGTTTGATGACCGAAGTGGTATCCGTCACTTTTATTGGGAAAGAATGTGTTTCTCGGTATGGGATGGCGCGAATGAGCCCGCTAAGAACGGAGGGCAAGCGGGAGAGCGATTAAAGGGGATACTAGGAGGACAGAACGTGGTCTGTCCTCCTGCAACGGTAATGATGAACGCAGCGGCCTCCCGTCAATCCGCCTGTTCCGCTTCTTGAACGGCCCGCTTGCCTAACTGGGCGATGACCATATCCTCCATCGGAGGGTTGTGCAAGCCGAACCGGACGTCCCGGTAATGACGTTGAAGCGGATTGGATAGCGCCAGACTATGGGCGCCGACGATTCTCATCGCTTTGTCGACGACGGACAGCGCCGTCCGAATCGCGAACACTTTGACCGCAGCCAGCTCCGATACGAGCGAAGCCGCTTCGGGACGTCCGCGAAGCTCATCCCACCGTGCGGCAACCGCATATAAATAATGCCGGGCGGCCGACAGCTCCAGATCGATCTGGCCCAATTGCTGTCCGACATTCGGAGCGTACAAAATCGGATGCGGCAGGGAGTTCGGCTGATACGATCGGGCGAATTTCAGCGCTTCCTTGCGCGCGGCGAGCGCGATCCCCAGATAGCATGCGGGGATGTGCAGCAAGTACGGGTTAGGGGCTTGGTGATACGCCTTCTCGGCCGAGTACACCAGCGCTTCCTGCGGGACGATTGCGCCGTCCAGTACGAGATCGTGACTGGCAGTGCCCCGCATGCCGACCATCTGCCAAGTCGGATCGATCGACAGCCCGGCGGTTTCGCGCGGCACCAGAAATTCCGCCTCCCCATTGTCCAGGACGGCGGTCACGATGAAGTAGTCCAGCACCGGCGACAACGTCGTAAACGTCTTGCGGCCGTTCAACCGGTAGCCTCCTCCCGGCAGCCGCTCCGCTGTCGTACGCGGCTTTCCGCCGCGGGCGGGACTGCCCGAAGCGGCCTCGGTCGCGGCGCGGTTCACCAGCGCGCCGCGCTTGATGACTTCCCGGCACAGATCGGCGAAGACGTCTTGTTTCCAAGGGCGTTTCTCGTTCAGATCGAACAAAACCCCCAGATGCCAGCCCATGGCAAGGGCGATCGAGGCATCGCCTTGGGCCAGACGTTCCTGCAGCAGAACGAACTCATACAAGGAGATGTCCAATCCGCCCCATTCGGCCGGCACCGTATAGGTGTGATACCCCGCCTTGCGCAAGGCGTCGATATGAGCGTATGCGAAGCCGTTGTCGATATCGGCCGCATGGGCCCCTTCGGCGAATGAGTCGGCCAATTCGCCGATCAGCGAGAAACGCGCTTCCTGTTCCGGCGTGCGAATGAACATACGATCCAGCCCGCTCATAGCGTGCCAGCCTCCGAAGATACTGTGGGAACTTTCATCATGCGATCCAACACCTTTTTCTCAAGTTATGCAAACATAGCGTCCGGGGTTGCCCCCCGGTCAGGATTGATAAGCGGTATGCCAGCGCAGCAGCCGCCGTTCGAGCAGCTTGGCGGCTATATCCGCCAGCTTGCCGAACAATGCATATAGAATGATGCTCAGGATGATCACGTCGGCCTGCATGAATTCCCGGGCATTCATGGCCAGGTAACCGATGCCTTCGTTCGTTGCGATCGTCTCGGCCACAATCAGGGTCAGCCACATGACGCCGAGCGCATAACGCAATCCGACAAAGATCGAAGGAAGCGCGCCCGGCAACAGGATGTGGAAAAAGATCTCTCGCGGCTTCAAACCGTATACACTGCCCATCTCGACATAGTCGCCGCTGACGTTGCGGATGCCGTGGTACGTGTTGACATAGATCGGGAACAGCACGCCGACCGCAACGAGGAATACTTTGGACGTCTCGCCGATGCCGATCCATATAATGACGAGCGGCACCAGCGCCAGATGAGGGATATTCCGAATCATCTGAATGGTCGTATCGAACAGCCGATACGATGTTTTGAAGATTGCATTGGCAATGCCGAACAGAAAACCGATGCCGCCGCCGATCAGCAGGCCGATCAACGCTCTTTGCAGGCTGATGCCCATATGGTGCGCCAATTGTCCCGAGGACAACAGCTTCCAGCCGGCCTCGACAATCATGAGCGGTGTTGGAAACAGCTTGGCGGACACAAACTCGAGCGATGATGCGATCTGCCATGCGGCGACGATCAGCAACGGAACGAGCCAGGGCAGCAGAACGTCTGCCGCCCAATGCCGGCGCTCCGGTCGATTTTGCCGCGATTTCGGTTTCATAGGGACACCTCTCTCCATTGTTGCTTTTGTTTTCACATCCGAATGCTCAAGTTTCGCGCAGCTTAAGCGGCGGTAGAGCGCTCGGACGGGCACAATAAAGATCCGTTATTTCCCTAATTCCGGCTTCCAGGGCGCGTCCACCGGCATCAGCTCGCTGACGTCGACCTTTTCCGGAATGAGTCCGATGCGATAGTACGTATCGGCCAGCTGCTGCTGGGGCGCGATAATTTCCGGCGTGATCGCTTCGACGCCGTAGGTGCGCCGTTCGACGGCCGTGCGGATCGATTGCTCGTCGATGCCGAGCTCTTCCGTCAGCAGCTTCACAACTTCGGGCTTGTTGGCGTTTGCCCATTTGTCGGCGACATCGGTTTCCTCCAAGATGATTTTCACAAGATCCGGATACTTGCTCGTGAATTCCTTGGTTGAGTAGTAGAAGGTGCGATTCGGCGAATAATCGGCGCCGTCTGTCAGCGTAACCGGCTTCAGATCGATTTGTACGGTCGCGAAGAACGGGTCCCAGGAGCCCAGGGCGTCGACTTGCTTCGTCTCGAACACAGCGCGTCCCTCGGAGGCATCCTTAACGAAGACGTACTCGACGTCATCCGCTTGGAGTCCGGCTCTTTCCAGCGCCAGGACGGTCAGATAATGGTGATTGCCGCCCTTGACGACAGCGACCTTCTTGCCCTTCAGATCGGCGATCGTTTTGATCGGGGAATCGCTGTGAACCATGATGCCCATGCCTTCGGGATTCGGCAGATCGTTGCCTACATACACGAATTCCTTTCCGCCCGCCTGAGCGAATACACCCGATCCGTCCGCCGCGTTGCCGTAGTCGATTTGGCCTGCCGTCAGAGCCTCGAGCACGGTTCCGCCGCTCGGGAATACGTTCCATTCCACGGAAATGCCGAGTTCTTTAAGACGTTCGTCGAGATTGCCGTGCGCCTTGAGAATGTTCAGCGTATTGCCTTTTTGATAGCCGATGCGCACTACTTTCGGATAATCTTTTGCTGTTTCGGATGCGCTTGACGAGGCGGGCGTCGAAGAGTTGGCCGTTCCGGGGGACTGCGTTTCTTTGTCGGCGCCGCCGCAGCCCGTCAGCGCCGTCGTCAATAGCAAGGCTGCTCCTGCAAGCAGCGTGGTGAGCCGTTTTTTGCTCCAGACACGCGGTAAGTTCAAGCTTAGATTCATCATTCCACACACTCCTGATTCATAAAATAAGTACTTCAACAAAGCGCAGCGAGCTTAGCCGCTTTCCGCAAAAACTTGCCAATCCAGCTCCGGGCTTGTTTCGCCGAATGCGAGAGCAGTGCCCAACGCTTGGCCGATCGCGCTGGCAAACTTGAAGCCATGCCCCGAACCGCCTCCCGCATACCACAGGCCGGGCCTTCCCGCAGCCTCGCCAATGCGAAAACGTTCACCGGGCGATTGCTCGTACAAGCAGACTTGCCCGCTGCGCAATGCGCCTGCTCCGGGCAGGAACCGATCGAGGGCGTAGCGGAGCTCCGATTCGTCCTCGGCGTATGTGCCGAATGCGGGGAGCGGTTCGCCGTATACGGCCGCCCGACCTCCGTCGTGGCGCCCGATCTTCAGACCTTCTCCATCCAGATCGGGAAATCCGAAATACTCCTCATCCCCGCCGTTGTTAATAATGAACGCCGGCAATTGTCCGACGCCGTACAAGGACCGCGGCGCCTCGAACCAGCCGACCGCCTTGCGAACGGGCGAAACGGATCGCAGCTCCGTCAGCAGTCTGCCGATCCATGCCCCGGTGCTGGCCAATACCCGCTTGGCAGCATAGTCGCCGCTGCGCGTCCGGACGATATAGCCGTCCATGCCATCGTCGATGGACAGCACTTCCGTATTGATGAGCAGCCTCGCCCCATGACGCAGCGCCAACTCGCGGTAAGTGCCGAGGATGCGCTCGCTGTACAAGATGCCGGCGTCAGGCTCATAGAGAGCCTCCATGGAATCGGGCGTAAACAGTCCGGGCCATTGTTCTCTCGCTTCGGCCGCGGACAGACGGCGATGCCCGATGCCGAAGGAGACGCAGCTTTCCAGCTTCGTGCGGATAAAGCGGGAGCCGATCGGACCGATACTGACAACCCCCGTTCGTTCGAACAACGGTCCTTTAAGGGCGGCATGTTCCTCGCGCAAGCTTGCGGATTCCCGCTCGAGCTCGATCCAGAGCCGTTTAGCCTGCAGCGCAAGCCGGACATAAGCAGCGCCCATCGTATAGGCGGAGCGGAATATCCGGGTTGTGCCATGGTGGCTGCCGAGCGTATGGGGCGGATCGCCCGCATCGATCAGCAGCACGCGCGCGCCTTCCCGGGCGGCGTAATAGCCCGCGCTCATACCGAATGAACCTGCCCCCACCACGATTACGTCATAATCGGAATGCATTTTCATTCGCCTCCTTGACTGCCTCTTTACAGCTCCGACATGCAAAAATTATAATTCCTATAAGAACTCTTGGAAATAGCGCACAATAACGATACCTGGTTTCCAAAAGGATACCAAGAATGGAGGGGATGACAGATGAGGTTGTCCGAAAAACGTTTTAGGCGGGAAAGAAGTGACGTTGTCGGTTATTGGCGGAAAGTGGAAGCCGATGATTCTTTGGTATTTGGGTCAGCAGGAAACGAGGCGATTCTGCGAATTAAAGCGGCTGCTTGCGCCCATAACGCAAAAATTTTGACCAACCAGCTCAGGGAACTGGAGGAAGACTTGCTGATCCGTCGCAAAGTGTATCCCGTATATCCGGCGAAGGTCGAATACTCCCTCACCGAACACGGCAAGTCTATTATCCCGATCTTGGATATGATGAAGAAATGGGGGGAAAACTACAAAGAGACCGTATTAAATTATACAGATGAGGCCCCGGAAAGCAGCGTTGTCCAAAAGTAAAAGATGGCGCCGCGGCGTTTTTTTGCGATCTTGAAAAGGCTCGCGGCGAACCGATTTTATGACAGCGCTTGCAGTCCGATTCGATTGCGATGGCCGACGCTGCGAACCGCTGATGCGAACTGCCGATACAAGACGCCCGTCTGTCCGAAACGGATAACGGCAGCCGCAAGAGAAGCGATGCATCAGTTTCGCGAACGATGGCGCCCCCTTGTCAAGAAAAAGCCGCTTTGGTATAGTTATAAGGTATGCGAGTTAGACGCCTCGCTCCTTGCTCCTTCGAACCAGGAGGGGCCGTTAAGTCCAAAAGGAGGTGAAATACGATGCGCAAATATGAAGTGATGTACATTGTTCGTCCCGACGTCGAGCAGGAAGTGCTGCAAAGTGTCGTCGACAAATTCCATGGCATCATCTCCAACGGCGGTGAAGTCACGAAGCAAGAAGTGATGGGCAAGCGCCGTCTTGCGTATGAGATCAATAAGCATCGTGACGGTTACTATGTTCTGGTGCAATTCAACGCTCCGACCGACGTTGTTGCCGAACTGGACCGCGTGATGAAGATTACGGACGAAGTCATCCGTTATCTGATCGTTAAGGATGTTGCTTAAACGCAAGAAATGCGACGGTTGGGAGGTTGTTTGCGATGTTGAACCGCGTCATTCTCATCGGCAGATTAACGAGAGACCCTGAACTTCGATATACGCCGTCCGGCGTAGCGGTTACCCAGTTTACGCTGGCTGTGGACAGACCGTTCACCAGCAGTCAGGGCGAGCGCGAAGCCGACTTTATTCCGGTCGTCACATGGCGCCAGCTTGCCGAGACGTGCGCCAACTATTTGCGCAAAGGCCGTTTGACAGCCGTCGAGGGCCGCATGCAAGTGCGGAACTACGAGAACAACGAGGGGAAGCGCGTTTATGTGACGGAGGTCGTGGCCGATAATGTCCGGTTCCTCGAATCGCCGAACCGCGATGGCGGGGGCGCGCGCGAGGAAGGATACGGCGGCGGCTACGGAAGCACTGGAGGAAGCGCTGGCGGCTTCGGGGGAAGCGGCGGTTACGGCGGGAATTACTCCGGCAACCGTTCCGGCGGCGGTTCTTCGCGGAACGACGACCCGTTCTCGGATGACGGACGACCGATCGACATTTCGGAAGATGATTTGCCATTTTAAAGGAAAGGACGGATATGCATGGCTTTCAAGCAAAGAGAAGGCGGCGAAGAGCGCCCGGAGCGCAAGTTCCGCAAAGGCCGCAACAAGCGCCGCAAAGTGTGCTATTTCACGGTCAACAAAATTACGCACATTGACTATAAAGATACCGAGCTGCTCAAGAAGTTCATCAGCGAGCGCGGCAAAATTTTGCCTCGCCGCGTAACGGGCACAAGCGCGAAGTATCAGCGTCTCTTGACGATCGCAATCAAGCGTTCCCGTCAAGTTGCGCTTCTGCCTTACACGACCGAATAAAACAGCAGAACGGATAAAGACGGCAACCGATTCCATGCGGTTGCCGTTTTGTTTTGCGGCCATGCGAACGCCGCCGCCGCTTAATAGTGAGAAGCAATCTGCTCGGCGATATCCCCGAGGACCGGCACTTTATACCGCCGTCCTTGCAGCGTCAGCAGCATAAGCGCGATCCACAGCACGAAAGCGGCCGGAACGATAACGAGACCGATCAGCCAGCCGATGACGGGGACCGCTCCGAGCACCAGCTGGATCACGATAAAAGTGGAAGAGACGACGATGGACTGCATCGCATGAAACTTGACGAATCGGCTGTTCTTCTCCAAAATAAGGAACAGAATGCCGGTTACGAATATGCCGAAATAACAAAGCAGACCGGCCAGCTTCGGATCGAGCCCGGTGGAAGACCGGTCCGGAACAGGAAGAGAGGGCATGACAGCTCATCCTTTCGCGGGGCTAACGTTGTCCTTTATATGGGATGTCTATTCCAGGTCAGGAGCGAATAGACCTGATAATAGAATGATTCGCTGCCATTCATTGGGGGCAGGACCTATTTTTTTTGTAAAATTATTGTAACTAAACGCGGGATTATGTCGTTTAAAATAGAGGAGAGTCGTTGAATACCAATTGGGGATAGGAGAATAACCGTGAAAAAACGAATAAGCCGCAAATGGAAGTGGGTGTCCGGCCTGACGGCCTTTATCGTACTGCTTGGCGCTGTCGGGTACTTCAATCGCGGCGCTCTCGCCATGTTGGGCTTTGACTTGTTCTTCTCGAAAAAGGTAGAGAAAAAGCTCGAACAATCATACAAGCCGCTAGAAGGCCGACAAACGGCGCCGGTTGCTTATACCGATACGAAGCCGATCTCGTTTCTGCTGCTCGGCGTAGACCAGCGGGAGGGAGAATCGAGCGGCCGCTCCGATACGATCATCTATACGGTCGTACGGCCGAAGGACGGGGCCATCTTGATGATATCCGTTCCGCGCGACACGTTGACGGAGATCGCCGGGCGGGAGGAGAAGGATAAAATCAATCATGCCTATGCGTTCGGCGGCGCCAAGATGGCGGTCGAGACGGTGGAACAACTTTTCGACGCGCCGGTAAATTATTACGCTTCGATCAATTTCAAGGGCTTCAAGGATGCGATCGACGCCATGGGCGGCATCGCGCTGCCGATCGAGGAAGATATTGTGAACAAGGGTCGCGATCACGAGAAGTTTGTCATTAAAGGCGGCCAGGACTTGTACAACGGAACCGACGCTTTGAATTACGTGCGCTATCGCGAAGATGCGGGCGGCGATATGAGCCGAACGGGGCGCCATCAAATCTTTATCAACGCCATGCTGGACAAGGCGTCAGGCGTGGATCAATGGACGAAAATTCCCGAACTTATCGATATTATGGGTGAGAATTTCAGCACGGACATGTCCCCGGACCAAATCATATCGCTCGCCAAAACGCTGCTTCAGGCCGATTCGCGCACGATTTACAGCCATACCTTGAAAGGGGAAGGCGGACGCGGGAAGTCGAATCTCTGGTATTTCTATGCCGACGACGAGGATCTGGAGCAGGTGAAGGCGATAATTGACGGCTGGATGGATGAGAAGACGACGAAAGCGCAGCTGCCGCTGCCCGAGAAGTACCGGCCGAAGAACGATAACGGTTCGCGGACGCTGTCGGCCCCGGAAACGGCGGCACCTTGAAATAAAGCGTTGGCTCCTCCATAACCCAGGATGGAACGGAGTGCTGCAATTTGACGAAAAATATAGCGTTTTTCTTATTGCCGAAGCAGGAAGTCGTATATGTCACCGAGGACGCAACGCTGCGCCAGACGCTGGAACGGATGGAATATCACCGGTATTCCTCGGTTCCGATTTTGAATGAGGACGGCTTGTATGTCGGGACGGTGACCGAAGGCGATTTGTTGTGGTTTCTGAAAAGCCGCGCCGACCTGTCGTTCGAACGGACGAATCGGGTCAAGCTTTCCGAAGTGCCGCGCCGGGCGACGAATCGGCCGGTGCGAATCGATGCCAATATGGAAGATTTGATATCGCTCGCCAAAGTGCAAAACTTCGTGCCGGTTGTCGATGACATGAACCGGTTTATCGGCATCGTGCGAAGAAGCGATATTATCGATTATTGCGAGCGTCTTATTCTGTCGGGCGAAGCTGCGAACGGCGTCCCCGACCGCACCGGCATTGCGGCGCGGAGCGAAGAATAAACGAAATCGCTGCCCTAATCGAACAGAGGCGGTCCCCGCGTACGCAGGGTCCGCCTTTGCCGTCTTGCCCGCTTCTTTAATCGCGCCTTATGGCGCGATAGCTATTTGTGCTATAATGAACGGTATAGCCTTTGGAACAACCTGACCTTAAGAGGTGAACGGTTTGAAGTTCGGTTTGAAATCCCTGTTTTGGAGCGCGGGATCTTTGCTGCTGTTGCTGTCCGTGCTGCTGCTGCCTGCGCTGAACGTATTGACGGTTACCTTGATGATGGTGCCGTATGTTATCCTGTATACGATGCTTCCGACGAAATCGTTCGCTATACAGGCAGCGGTCGTCCTGGCCATCGCCTTTCTGATCGCCGGGCCGGTTGCGCCGGTGGTCGGGCTGTTCTTTCTTGTTCCGGCAGTGATCATGGGCCATCTCTACCGCAAAAAACCGCTGCCCGGGTTGTATTGACGGCGGCTATTTTGACCATACTTGGAGAACTAATGCTCGAATTGGTGCTGTTCGAGGTCATTCTCGACCTGTCGCTGATTCAGGAAATGAGCAATCTGGTGCGGAGTATGACAGACGATCTGCTGGCGCAAGGGATGATGCCTCCGCAGTGGAACGAAGAGATGACCGAAGCGATGATCCGCGTGATGATTCATTCGCTTCCGCTCGTTTTTATTTCCATCGCTTTTTTCTACTCCGTCCTGACGCATTTTATCGCTCGCCGCATATTGCGGGCCTACGGCATCGACGTGCCGGGCATGCCGCCGGCCCATGAATGGATGGTGCCGCGGTCGCTCGTATTTTACTATTTGGTCGCGATTGTGCTGGAAATGTTCATATCGCCGCAGGACACTTCGTTCATCAGCGTCGCGCTGCTGAACCTGGTGCCCTTGCTCCGTTTTGTGTTTGCGATTCAGACGATCGGATTTTTCTTCTTTATAGCCCATCAGCGGAGGTGGAGCCGGGCGGTGCCGCTGCTTATGTCCATACCGGTTCTGTTATTTCCGCCGCTTAGTTTGATCGGCGTGCTGGATGTTGCGTTTCCGATACGGAAATCGTTCACGAAATCTTGACAGGGGCGAAAGGAAATGCCAAAGTTTCTTGTCAAACGCTGGCATGGCATGCATCAGGTTTTGTCATTCGTGCTGATGATGGCCATGACGGTGGGACTGGCCTCGTTTTATTGGCCGCTCGGCATCGTTGCGCTGCTGCTGACAGTAGCGCTCGCGGTATTCACGTTTTTCGCCGAGAGGTCGTTTCGCCGGGATTTGAAGACCTACCTGGGCAAATTGTCGTATCGGGTAAAAAAGGCGGGCAACCAGATCATAAACGATCTGCCGTTCGGTATTATTTTGTATGACGACGATTACGTTGTCGAATGGCATAATGCTTATGTGGAGCGGGTGCTCGATCGGGATTCCGTTATCGGCGTGCCGGTTGCCGAGCTCTTTCCCTCGCTTCAGCAAATCAAGGAGAAAGAAGAAACCGTTCAGACGGAAATCGGTTCATCCGTATACGAGCTGTACGTGAAGCCGAATGACCGGCTGATCTATGTCTCCGATATTACCGACAAGTGGCAGTTGGAAAAACGGTATGAAGATGAAAAAATTGCGCTCGGCATCGTGGTCATGGACAATCTTGAGGAAGTGACCCAGGGGATGGACGATCAGCAGCGCAGCCTGCTGCTCTCGAAAGTGACCGCCGAAATTACGGAATGGTCGAACCGCTATGAGATTTATTTGAAACGGCTGGCGTCGGACCGGTTCCTGCTCATCACCGATCAGAAAACGCTCAGGGAGCTGGAGCAGTCGCGCTTCGTCCTGCTGGACGAAGTGCGGGAAATGACGGCCGAGCAGAAAATTCCGATGACGCTCAGCATCGGATTCGCCTCCGGCGCCGATTCGATATGCGCGCTCGGCCAATGGGCGCAGACCAGTCTGGATATCGCGCTTGGCCGCGGCGGCGATCAGGCGGCGGTGAAAGTCGGCCCCCGGCAGTCGTTCTACGGCGGCAAGTCGAACGCCGTGGAGAAGCGGACGCGCGTGCGGGCGCGTGTCGTCGCGCATGCCCTTCGGGATTTGATCAAGGAGAGCGAGAACGTTGTCATTATGGGCCACAAAATGCCCGACATGGATGCGGTCGGCGCGGCGATCGGGGTGCTGAAAGCTGCAAGACTGCTCGGCCGCGAAGCTCATATCGTGCTCGAAGGGATCAATCCGGCCATTCAGAAAATGATGGAGATGCTGCGGGAGGACGACCGGCTCGCCAAGCGGTTCGTGACGCCGGAGCAGGCGCTCGGAATGGTAAGCGGCCGAACGCTCGTCGTCGTGGTCGATACCCATAAAGCTTCGATGGTGAAAGAGCCGAAGCTGCTCGCCCAGACCGAGCGGATCGTCGTGGTGGACCATCATCGCCGCAGCGAGGAGTTTATCCAAAATGCGGTGCTGGTCTATATGGAGCCTTACGCGTCGTCGACGTGCGAACTGGTGACCGAACTGCTCCAATATATTCACGATCGGGTCGTGCTGGAGGTGCGGGAGGCGACGGCGCTGCTTGCGGGCATTACGGTCGACACGAAGAGCTTCTCGCTCCGTACCGGAGCGCGCACGTTCGAAGCGGCGTCGTTTCTGAGACGCAACGGCGCCGATACGATGATGATCCAGCGCATGCTGAAGGAAGATCTGGAGGAATATGTCAAGAAGGCGGAGATTATCAAGCATGCCGAAATCTGCTATGGCCATATCGCCATAGCGGCGATCGATTCGGGCCGCCAATACTCGCAGCTCCTGATCGCGCAAGCGGCCGATACGCTGCTGAATATGACCGGCATTCTCGCTTCGTTCGTGATCGGACAGCGGACCGACGGGAAGATCGGGATCAGCGCCCGGTCGCTCGGCGATATGAATGTGCAGGTCGTGATGGAGCGTATGGGCGGCGGCGGGCATCTGACCAACGCTGCGGCTCAGCTCGACGGCACGGTCGCCGAGGCGGCGGCCAAGCTGCGACAAGTGCTTGACGAAATCGACAGGGAAGAGGGGTTGTTCGAATGAAAGTGATTTTTCTGCAGGACGTGAAAGGTCAGGGGAAAAAAGGCGAAGTCAAAGATTTGTCGGAAGGATACGTACGCAATTTCTTGCTCCCTAAAAAATTGGTGAAGATCGCATCGGACGGCAACCTGAAGACGCTTGAAGTGCAGCAGAAGTCCGAAGAGAAGCGCAAGGAGCGGGAGCGGGAAGAGGCGAAGGCGCTCGCCGGCAGGCTGGAGGAGCTGACGGTCGTCATCAAGGCGAAAGCCGGGGAAGGGGGACGGCTGTTCGGGGCCATTACGAGCAAGCAGATTGCAGAAGCGCTGGCGGCGATGGGGATCAAGGTCGACAAGCGGAAGATCGAGCTGGACGAGCCGATCCGCGCGCTCGGCGTGACGCAGGTGCCGGTGAAGCTCCATCCGGAAGTGAAAGCGACTCTTAAAGTTCAGGCGACGGAAGAATGAAAGGCAGGGGAACCGGACGATGAGCCAGGAAGCATGGTTCGACCGCGTTCCGCCGCAAAACATGGAAGCCGAGCAAGCGGTGCTCGGCGCCGTTCTGCTGCAGTCGGATGCGCTCATTACCGCGATGGAACGAATCAGCAGCGAAGACTTCTACAGCGTCCCGCATCAGCAAATATTCGAAGCGATGATCGAGCTCGCGGAAGATAACCAGCCGATCGATCTCGTGACGCTGACGGCGCATCTGCAGAACCGGCAGCTGCTCGAAGAGGTCGGCGGCGTCAGCTATTTGGCGCGGCTCGTCAGCAGCGTGCCGACCGCTGCGAACGTCGATTACTACGCGCAGATCGTCGAAGAGAAGTCGATGCTGCGGCGGTTGATCCGGACGGCTACGCAAATCGTCTCGAACGGCTACAGCGCCGCCGAAGACGTCGGCGCGCTGCTGAACGAGGCGGAGCAGCGCATTCTTGAAATATCGAACCGCCGTTCCAGCTCCGGCTTCGTCTCGATCCGCGACGTGCTGATGGAAGTGTTCGAGCGGGTGGAGTTTCTCTATTCGCACAAAGGCGGCACGACGGGCATTCCGTCGGGATTTCCCGATCTGGACAAGATGACGTCGGGTTTCCAGCGCAGCGACCTGATCATTGTGGCGGCGCGCCCCTCGGTCGGCAAGACCGCGTTCGCGCTCAATATCGCCCAGAATGTCGGCGTGCGCGCCGGAGAGACGGTCGCGATCTTCAGCCTGGAGATGTCCGCGGCGCAGCTCGTGCAGCGGATGATCTGCGCCGAAGCGAACGTCGATGCGGGCCGGATGCGGACGGGATTTCTCGAAGGAGACGATTGGGAGAAGCTGACGATGGCCATCGGCTCGCTGTCGGAGGCGCAAATTTTCATTGACGACACGCCCGGCATTACCGTGGCCGATATTCGCGCGAAGTGCCGGCGGCTGAAGAAAGAACGCGGACTCGGCATGATTGTGATCGATTATTTGCAGCTGATCCAGGGCCGGGGCAAGCCGGGGGAAAACCGGCAGCAGGAAGTGTCGGAAATTTCGCGGACGCTCAAGCAGATCGCGCGGGAGCTGGAAGTGCCCGTCATCGCGCTGTCCCAGCTCAGCCGCGGCGTCGAGCAGCGGCAGGACAAACGGCCGATGATGTCGGATCTCCGGGAGTCCGGCTCGATCGAGCAGGACGCGGACATCGTGGCCTTCCTGTACCGGGACGATTACTATGACAAAGAGACCGAAAAGAAGAACATCATCGAGATCATTATCGCCAAGCAGCGGAACGGTCCGGTCGGAACGGTCGAGCTCGTATTTCTTAAAAATTTCAATAAATTTGTCAGCCTCGATCGGGTTCATCACGGAGAGGCTTCGTGACAGATGTCCATATTCCCGAACAATTGCATGGGTTATAATGCAATTGTTCGCTTTTTTGTTGACTTCCGGAAATGCGGCTGGTACACTATTAATGCTGCCTTAGCAGGATGGCTGGCCGAGGCGGCCCATTTTTGCGCGCTCGTACAGGCCGAAGCGGTTTCAGACCGTTTGGCATGGGCGCCAACATGACTCGGGGGTATGATCATGTCTACGGTTGTTGTAGTCGGAACGCAATGGGGAGACGAAGGGAAAGGCAAAATTACCGACTATCTCGCGGAAGGCGCCGACGTCGTCGCCCGTTACCAGGGAGGGAACAACGCCGGGCACACGATTCTGATCGGGGACAAGAAGTATAAGCTGACCATGATCCCGTCCGGAATTTTCAATCATGACAAAATTTGCGTAATCGGCAATGGAATGGTCATTAACCCGGCAGCCTTGATTGAAGAAATCCAATACATTCAAGATAACGGTTTTTCTACTGATAATTTAAAAATCAGCGACCGCGCGCATGTGATCATGCCGTACCATCTCGTACTGGACGGCCTGGAGGAGGAGCGCAAGGGAGACAACAAGATCGGCACAACGCGCAAAGGGATCGGTCCGTGCTACATGGACAAAGCTGCGCGCAACGGCATCCGCATCGCCGACTTGATGGACGCCAAGGAGTTCGAAGAGAAAGCTCGCCGGCTGATCGCGGAAAAGAACCAGGTCATCGATCAGGTTTACGGCGGCGGACCCCTCGACGCGGATGAGATCATCGAGCAATATTTGGGCTATGCGGAGAAACTGCGCAGCTACGTAACCGATACGTCGGTCGTGTTGAACGATGCCATCGACGCCGGCAAAAACGTGCTGTTCGAGGGCGCGCAAGGCGTCATGCTCGATATCGACCAAGGGACGTATCCGTTCGTCACCTCGTCCAACCCGACGGCTGGCGGGGTGTGCATCGGTTCGGGCGTCGGTCCGTCCAAAATCCAGCAGGTCATCGGTGTTGCCAAGTCCTACACGACACGCGTCGGGGACGGCCCGTTCCCGACCGAGCAGATGAATGAGACGGGCGACTGGATTCGCGAGCGCGGCAACGAATACGGCACCGTCACCGGCCGTCCGCGACGCGTCGGCTGGTTCGACAGCGTCGTCGTCCGCCATGCCCGCCGCGTCAGCGGCATTACCGGCCTGTCGCTCAATTCGCTGGATGTGCTGTCCGGCCTGGAAACGGTGAAGATCTGCACCGCCTACAAGTATCGCGGACAGCTGATCGAGCATTACCCGGCAAGCCTAAGTATGCTTGCGGAATGCGAAGCCGTATACGAGGAGCTGCCGGGCTGGAGCGAAGATATTTCGAATGCGAAGACGCTGGAAGATTTGCCGGCCAACACGCGCCGTTTTCTGGAGCGCATCGAGGAGCTGACCGGTATTCCGATCGCGATCTTCTCGGTCGGCCGCAATCGCGAACAGACGAATCAGATCCGTCCGATTTATTGATTTTCATAAACGCCGGTACGAAACCGCTCGGAGACGAGGCTAACGACATGCCTTGTCCCGAGCGGTTTTTTGCTTGGGAAGGAATCCGGGCATTTTGGCACATTTTTCAAATAAAAAGAATGCCTCCTCGAACGCTTGACCATAATGAAAAATATGGGAAAGTTATGGATGTGTGCGCGCCAGCGCAGATCGGAGGTTATGCGAACAATGTGGAAATGGGCAGAATGGCTGGCCAAGACGGTGGCGGCGGGGCTGATCATCAGCTTTTATCGATATGGACGACCGGTTATATTGTAAACAGCTATGTGGAGACGCTGCTCAAGCAGTACAATGTCCCGCTCGAAGTAACGCCTTTCGCGCTGTCGGGCGTATGGGGCAAACTATGGGGAGCGGACGGAGAGATTGCGGCGGACAGCGGCGGCAAGTCCGGCGCTGCGGAGACGAAAGCCGATAGCGGGACGGGCGCGAACGGTACGGAAGCTGGCGGACAGGAAGGAGCCGGAGGCGGCGAAACGCCGAACCGCGCCGAAGAAGGCGCGCTTGACGAATCGCCGGAAGATGCGGCGGAGGGCAAGACGGAAGGCGAGACCGGCGAGGCGGGCGAAGGCGCGCACGAAGGTACGGCCGAGGATGCGCAAGGCGGCGATCCGGTTGCGACAGACGATGCGTTCGGCCGGCTGGATGAGGCCGGCGGCGACTTGGAGGCGTCCTTGCCGGATGAAGATGCGCCGCTGACGGGAATCGGCAGCGGGTCGGGGCCGAAGGCGAACAGCGGCACATCCGGAGGCGAGACGGCGTTGACGCCGGAAGAGCTGAATGCGGCGAAGGACCGGATCAGCGCGGACGACAAGGCGAAAATTTTCGTCATGCTGACGGACAAGCTGCCCGAAGAAGCGTGGCAGACGCTGTCGGGCTATGTGGAGGACGGGCTGACGGAACAGGAAATGCTCGACATTCAGCAAATCGTTGCGCAGCATCTCGACAAATCGGAATATGAAGAGTTGATGAATATTCTGAAAAATATTAATGCCCCTCAAATACTAGCCTATGGTAAAGTAAAAAGCGTAGTTCCCGGAGGTAGTCCGTAGGAACCACGCTTTTTTTATATGCTTGAAGAATAGAACATCAACGGGTTAGAGTTGACTAAAGGAGAATAACATGACGGCAAGGAAGGACGATAACCGCCAGCGAAGCGTATGGAGCCGAATTGCGAGTACGCTCGGGCTTGCTCCGCAACAGGACGGAACCGCGACGACCGCTCGGTCGTCCGCACCGCAGTCGTCAGGCACACCGTCCCGCAAACGCAAGGCGGCGATTGCCGTATCCATCGCGCTCGGCCTGACGGCAGCCGCGGGATTCGGCGGAACCTATTATGTGAAAGCCAATACGGTATCATACTATCATCTTTATAAAGATGGGACCGAGCTCGGAACCGTCGACTCGCCGGAAGCGGTCGTGGAACTGCTCGCTCTCAAGAAGGAAGAAGCGGCCCGGGAGAATCCGGGAGTGGACATGGAGCTGGAAACCGGCAGCCTGACGCACGAGCCGGCCAGCGGATTTAAAGCGGTGCCCGACACCGAGGCGACGCTCGACAAGCTGGAAAAGCAGATTGCATTCTATGCGGTCGGCGTGGAGATCAAGGTGGAAGGCGAAGTGATCGGCGTCGTCAAGGACAAGGCGACCGCGGAGCGCGTGCTGCAGCGGGTGCAAGGGGAATATGCGCCGGAGCTTGTTATGCCCGAAGTGATGAACGTCAGGCCGATGTCGTATAACGCGAACGGCAAGGCCGCAGATTCTTCTCCGGAGTCCGCTTCGCAGAAGTCGGTTTCGCCGAAGCCGAACCGCGAGGTGAAGCAGGTCAAGTTTGTCGAGGATGTCGACACGCAATCCGCCAAAGTGCAGCCCGCGGAAATTGTCGACGAAGAAACGATGTACAAGACGATCGTAAGCGGAACCGAAGCCGAAACGACCTATACGGTGCAGCCCGGCGATTGTGTCGGATGCATCGCGGAAAAGTTCGACATCGACAAGCAGGTCATTTATGATAACAACCCCTGGATCAAGAACGACATGATCAAGGTCGGCGATGTGCTCGACTTGACTGTCCGCGAGCCGAAAATTAACGTGGAGACGGTGGAACGGCTCACGAAGACGGTCGAGACGAAACCGGACTATGTCGTTCGCGAGAACGACGAAATGCGCGTCGGCGAGTCGAAAGTGATATCCGAAGGAATCAAGGGGATCAGCGAGCTGACATACAAGCAAGTGAAGCGCAACGGCGTTCTGGTGAGCAGTGAGCTGGTCAGTACCGTCGTCATCAAGCCGTCCTCTCCGAAAATTGTCATGAAAGGGACCAAGGTCGTCAGAGGGGAAGGCACCGGTGAGTTCGAATATCCGGTATCCGGCGCGACGCTGACGAGCAAATTCGGCAAGCGGTGGGGCCGGCTGCATAAAGGGATCGACCTGGTCGGCGATTCGACGATCAAGGCGGCCGACGAAGGCGTCGTGGAATTTGCCGGCGTGAAGAGCGGTTACGGCAATGTGGTCATTATTAATCACCGCAACGGCTACAAGACGCTGTACGCCCATTTGAGCTCGTATTCGGTCGCAGAAGGCGAGATCGTGGAGAAAGGCGATCCGATCGGGATTATGGGCAATACGGGCCGATCGTTCGGCACGCATCTGCATTTCGAAATCCATAAGAACGGCGCGGTGCAGAATCCGCTGGATTATTTGTAACCGCCAGGCGAAACGCCCGAATGAAAGGAGAGCGCCGGTCGCGGCATTGGAAAGCCGCGCGGCGCTCTTTCCTATTTCATGCTATACTTGGATTATCTTTACACGAAGCGCCGTTATTTTGCCGTTTTCCGCTCGCCCGGGACGGCAAAGCCGCGAAGGCCGATGCCCGGTCATCTTGGGCGTAGGCGCCGCGGTGTGGTAGAATGAAACTAGTTATAAGACGGGCAGGTGATTTCGGTGCAGGGAAAAATTTTGGTTGTGGACGATGAACAGCCGATTGCGGATATATTGAAGTTCAACCTGGAGAAGGAAGGCTATCAGGTGATTTGCGCGTTTGACGGCGGCGAGGCGGTCAGACTGGCGTTCGAGGAGTCGCCCGATCTGATTCTGCTCGATCTGATGCTGCCGGTGAAAGACGGCATGGATGTATGCCGCGAAGTCAGAACCCGGCTGCAGGTCCCGATTATTATGCTGACGGCGAAGGATACGGAAATCGACAAGGTGCTCGGCCTGGAGCTCGGGGCCGATGACTATGTTACGAAGCCGTTCGGCACGCGCGAGCTGCTGGCGCGGATCAAGGCGCATCTGAGGCGCCAGCAGAAGCTGACGGGGGCCGTCGGCACGAACGAAGCGCCGCACGGAGACGCCGGGCAGGAGAAGCAGGGGCTGGCCATTTTCAACCTGTTCATCGATACCGATATGTACGTCGTCTACAAGAACGGGGAACCGCTTGACCTTACGCATCGCGAGTATGAGCTGGTGTACTATTTGGCGCGCAACAGCGGCAAGGTGATGACGCGCGAGCATCTGCTGCAAGCCGTGTGGGGATTCGAATATTTCGGCGACGTTCGTACGGTGGATGTGACGATCCGCCGGCTGCGCGAGAAGATCGAGGATGATCCGAGCCGTCCGGAATATATTTTGACCCGGCGCGGTCTCGGCTACATGATGCGGAATCCGAAATCGGGAGGCTACGGATTCGGATGATCGGCCGCCGCTTCTTCCGCACGGTTCAATTCAAGCTGATCGTAATCTATGTGCTGCTTATTCTGATTGCGATGCAGCTGATCGGGGTCTACTTCGTCAGTACGGTCAAGCATTCGCTGAAGGATAACTTCACCGCGAATTTGAACGACCAGGCGAATCTGCTGTCGAATATGGTGGCGCAAAGCTTGGCGGGATTGAGCGAGCCGGACGGGAGAACGGACGAGTCGCCGGCGGACAGCCTGAATTTCTTCGTGCACAATTTGTTCGGCGTCAGCGAGGCGGAAATTCAGGTGCTCGATGCGAACGGCAAAGTGCTGGCGACATCGCAGCAGGACCAACAAGCCTATGTCGGGCAGAAAAACACTTCGCTTGCGGTCAGCCGCGCGCTGCAGAGCATTCGCGACAATGAAGAGGAAGTGGTCGACGAGGACGGCGTCCGCAAGAAGATGATTGCCCAGCCGGTCATGAACGAGGGCAAAGTCGTCGGCGCGGTCTATATCGTCGCCTCGATGAACGAACTGTACGATACAGTGGAGCGGGTCAACCGCATTTTCGTATCGGGGATGCTGCTTGCGCTCGGGCTGACCGGTGTGCTCGGCGTGCTGCTTGCGCATACGATTACGAGCCCGATCAAGGCGCTGACGAAGCACGCGGCGGCGGTTGCGGAAGGGCGGTTCGACCAGCAGGTGCCGGTTCTCGGCGACGACGAAATCGGCCGGCTGAGCGCGGCCTTCAACGATATGACGAAGCGGCTGCGGGAGGCGCTGTCGGTCAACGAGGAAGAGAAGGAGAAGCTGGCCTCGATTTTGTCGAATATGAGCGACGGCGTCGTCGCCGCCGATGAGCGGGGCATTGTCATGGTGTGGAACTGGCGCGCGCTCGACCTGCTCGGCGTGTCGTCCTGCGAAGGCTGCGGGCTGGCGGAGCTGCTTGGCGTATCGAAGGAGAAGCTCGCGGACTGGATGGGGACGGCGACGCGCTCGGCGATCATACGGCGGGAGCCGGCGGAAGGCGGCGAAGAAGGCGTGCTGCGCGTCACGTTCTCGCCGATCCACCGGCGCGACGAGGGTATCGCCGGAACGATCGCGGTGCTGCAGGATGTGACGGAGCAGGAGAAGCTGGAGCAGTCGCGGCGGGAGTTCGTCGCCAACGTGTCGCATGAGCTGCGCACGCCGCTGACGACGATCCGCAGCTATGCCGAAGCGCTCGAGGACGGAGCGCTCGAGGAGCGGCAGCTGGCCGCACGGTTCATCGGCGTCATCCGCAACGAGACCGAGCGAATGATCCGGCTTGTGACTGACCTGCTGCACCTGTCGCGGCTCGACTCGCAGCAGGCGCAGCTGCGCAGGCAGAAGATGAATATATCGGATATGCTGGACGAGGTGGCGGACCGCTTCTCGTTCCAGCTGCGGCAGAAGGCGATCCGGGTGTCGGTTCGTGTCGAGGAAGGCGTGCCGGACGTCTGGCTGGACCGGGACCAGATCGATCAGGTGCTCGACAATCTCATGTCGAACGCGATCAAATATACGTTGGACGGCGGACGGATCGAGCTGTCGGCTTACCGGCGGGACGCTTCGACGATCGCGATTTCCGTGCGGGATACCGGCATCGGCATACCGAAGAAGGATTTGAACCATATTTTCGACCGGTTCTATCGCGTCGACAAAGCGCGTTCCCGCAATATGGGCGGTACCGGCCTCGGGCTGTCGATTGCCCGGGAAATAGTCAAAGCCCATGGCGGCACCATCACGTTGGAATCGGAGTTGAACGTCGGCACGACGGTGACGTTTACGCTGCCCGTTCCGCACGAAGGGAGTGAGCCGGCATGATGGAGAAACTGAAGTCCGCCATACTTGCCGTGCTCGTGGCGCTCAGTCTGGTGCAAAGCTATTTTCTGACGTATCAGGTGCCGGGTCTCGGCGCGACGGTGAGGACGGAGCAGGACTATGTCAATGCCGAGCCGATGGGGCGGGAAGAGCAGCTGGAACATTTGGTGTTTCCGGAGCAGATGGTGCTGCATTTCGGCCGGAGCCGGCATACGGTGCTGCATCCGGACGACACGTTCTATAACTTGATCTACGGCGCGCTGCAAAGCCGGGAATTTGGCGGATTTCGGCGCGAAACGGTATATTCGGTCGACTGGGACGTCATCCGCGATCGCGATACGGGCGTGGAGCTGCGGTTCGGCACCGGCATACCGGTCGAATTGCTGCGCAAATCGCTCAAGCTCGACGATGAGCCGGGGATGGCGGACGAGCTGATCAACCGGATATGGATTTACAAGAAGCACGATTCCGATGAAGTGATGACCTACTTTTTCAGCGCCGACGGACGGACGGTGTTCGAAGCGGTGAAAGCCGATCTGACGGTAAGCGATGTCGACGATTATGTCGGATTCGGCGAATATTGGACGCTGTACGAGCCGACGCCGGACGGGCTGTATATTCCGACAAGGCCGGTCAAATCGGTCGAAGCGGTCATCGGCTACGAGACGTACTCGCCGGAGCTGATGCGGCGCAATCTGTTCTTCGACCCGGCCGTCACGCGTGCGCTGGAGAAGCGCGGCGACTCGCAGATTTATACGGACGGCAAGCGCGGTCTGCGCGTGGAGCAGGACGGCAAATGGCTGGAATATACCGATCCCGCCGCCCCGCAGGAAGGGCGGGTGAGCCAAAGCGAGCATGTGTACGCATCGGTTCAGTTCGTCAACGAGCACGGCGGCTGGGACGGCCGTCATCGGCTGGCTTCGGCCGAGGTCGACGGGGAGCGCGGTTACGTGGAGTTCCAGCAGTATTACGGGACATACCCGATTGTTACCGTCGCTCCGTTCCGCTTCGGCTATATGAGCCTTACGCTGCAGCAGGGCGTCGTTGTCGAATATGAACGATCGCTGATTACGCTGCGGGAGAGGCCGGAGAGCAAGCAAGTCCGCTGGCTGCCCGGCGGCGAGGCGCTGGAGCGGGCGCTGCAGGGGTATGACCGGCGTTCGGAGGTCAAGGCGCTGTACCCGGCGCTGCAGGCTTTGCCGGCCGAAGAGGGGCTGATCCGCTTCGAGCCGGTATGGGCGGTCCGTCTGACCGACGGCACGCAGCATATTCTGCTCGGCGGAATGCCGCCTTCGTTCGACGGCTCGGCGCTGGGGACGGAAGTCCTTGTTCAGCCGGATGAGGAAGGCGCCGGGGAGGACGGCCGCGATGCGGAGGGTGCGCAGGACGAAACCGGATCAAGCGGCCGTTCGGCGGGCGGGAACACCGCAGAGCGGAACGGAGATTCGGGAGATGCGAATAGTGCGGAGCGGAGCGGCGATCCGGGAACGGAGCCGGATGAAGCGCAGGAAGGGGCCGTCCGGGAGCGCGAAGCCGGAGGCGGACCGGTGGGCGGACCGGATGGCGGAGAAGCGGAAGCCGCCTTCCTGCATCCGGAAGCCGGGGCGGCTGTCCCGCTGCGGGGAGCTGGCGCATCCCGTTCCGGCGGCGCAGGGCATGGCTTGCTGCAGCCAAGCAACCTGGCGGGAATGAAGGCCGTCCCGGAACAGGCGGGGGGTGACGGCTAATGGACTGGGGACGTGCGAAAAGCGTGCTCATACTCGCCTTTCTGCTCCTGAATATTGTACTGGCTTACCAGCTGTGGACAGATATTCGGGAGCAGCTGAACGCGAACGTCAATCTTAAAGATTTGCAGCCCGAGACGCTAAGCGTCATGCAGCAGAAGAACATCCAGCTCGGGGCCACGGCGAGCATTCCGGACGAAACGCCGAAGCTGAAGGATTTGACCTACCGCATTACGGCGCTGCCGGAAGATGACGAGCGGGAGGAGCTGCCGGAGCCGGTCGACAGCAAAATTATTTTTTCCGAGAAAGAACTGTTGAAGCAACTCGGCGGCATCATACCGGATCTGGAGCTGTACGCTTTCGATCCCGCGGCGAGCGAAGACGGGGTGTTCGTCCTGTATCGGATGGTTGACGGGAGGCCGATGTACGATGTTGAGCTAAAGCTGTATTACCGCAACCAGAAGATCGAGGCGTACAGCCAGAAGCGGGTGGAGCTCAGCCAGACCGACGAAGCGAAGGAGCAGACGGTGTTGCCGGCCTCAAGAGCGATCGGGCCGCTCATTACGAATTATTTGCCGAACGGGACGACGATCAAGGAAATTCGCCTCGGCTATCACGGACAAATTTTCGATTCCGAAACGCAGGTGGCGGCGCCGGCCTGGCGGGTGTTGCCGGAAGAAGGAAAGCCGTATTTCGTTCATGCGATCAGCGGCGAAGTATTCAGCGAGAAGGATCACGCGCAAACAGGGGAAGACGACCGGGAAGAGGGAGAAAGGACAGGACAGGAATAATATGGGACTGCGGTTTACGGTACTGGCGAGCGGCTCTACCGGCAATGCGACGATCGTTCAGGGGAACGGAGCGACCGTCATGGTAGATGCCGGCCTCAGCGCCAGAAAGCTGGAAGCGTTAATGGCGGAGCGCGGCGTGGCGGGGCATCATCTCGATGCCCTGCTCGTCACGCATGAGCATTCGGATCATATTAAAGGGCTCGGCGCGATCGCGCGCAAGTACGGGCTTCGGGTATTCGCCAATGAGGCGACCTGGAACGCGATGGAGCGGCAGGTCGGCCAGATCGAGCCGGAGAAACGGGTCGTCATCGAAACGGGCGAGACGATCGATTTTGGCGGCATGAAGGTGCAATCCTACCCGATCTCGCACGATGCGGCGGAGCCGGTAGGCTTCTGCTTCTATGAGGATGGCGAGAAGCTCAGCCTCGCTACCGATCTCGGTTATGTAAGCGACAAAGTAAAGCATCAGATCGAAGATTCGGATGTGCTCGTGCTGGAAGCGAACCACGATACCGAGATGCTCCGGATGGGGCGGTATCCGTGGAATATCAAGCGGCGCATTCTCGGCGACACCGGGCATTTATCCAACGTGGCGGCGGGAGAGGCATTATGCGAGCTGCTGACTGATCGGACGAAGCGGGTCTATCTGGCGCATCTGAGTCTCGATCACAATTTGCACGATTTGGCGCGGTTGACGGTTATTCAGCAGCTCGAAGACCGCGGCATCTTTTTCAAGAAAGACGAAATCCCGCTGAGAGACACCTATCATGACCGGCCTACCCCATGGGACGAAGTTCGCCGCCGATAAGGTTGTCCATTTCGGCCTCCAGCAAGGCCGATTTGCGTTCGATTTCCTCGCGGGTAAGCAGCCCTTTGTCGATAAGGAGCTCGAGGGTGGCGCTCAGGGCTAGCAGCGTGCGGTAATGATCGTTTTTCAAATCGGCGATAGCGGCGCCCAGCTGGACATGCTCCCAGGCGGAATTTTTATTTTTCATCGGAACGTCTCCTTTGTTTTCTATTATCTATATACTATTGTAGACGGATGAATCCAAAACATTCCTGGCGTTTCCGATTCTGAAGCATGAACGTCATAATCCTTAAGTTTTAACGTATAATCCCTGCAAATTTTGCGCAACTTCCCGCGGCTCTGTTTCGTTATACATAGTAGAGGATTTTTGCGCCCATTCGGTTTGGTTTGAAAATAGATGGGGATTTTATTTCCGCCGCGCAACGGCGTTTCTCCGTTTAAGCCGGCGAAGCCGTTTATGTTCGTATGTGCTTGTTGCCTGGCATCGAGGGGAGTGAGAGATGATGGGCCTTTTTGATGACAATTTTTACTCGACGAAAGTGACGCGGCGCGCCCGAAAGGAAAAGATGAGGGAGATGCCCTTCCGATTCGGCCGAACGGGCAATTGGTCCAGCCTGCGAATTGCGGCGGTGTCGTCGCTGGCCAGCGCGATTGTCGCGGTGCTGCTGTTTACGCTGGTGACAGGCGCCGGATTCGGTTCTAACCGGTCGAATGGCAATCACGCCATGCCGGTGGCCGCTACGTCCGGTCTGTCGAACGATCCGCTGGAGCGGACGATTCAGGCGTCCGCCAAAGTGCGGCCTGCCGTAGTCAGCATTATTAATGAACAATCCGTATCGGGACAGCTCGGGCTGGACGAAGAGACGGACAATCCGGACGACAACCCGCTCGAAGAAGCGGGCGTCGGCTCCGGTGTCATCTATGCGAAAGCGAAAGGGAAGGCGCTCGTCATCACGAACTATCATGTCGTCGCCAATGCGGATAAGGTGAAGGCGGTGCTGCTGTCCGGCGAAACCCGGGAGGCCAAGGTGGTCGGCAAGGACCAGATCTCCGATCTGGCGGTATTGGAGATTGACGGCAAAGGAATCGACACGGTTGCGGAGATCGGCGATTCTTCCAAGCTGCGGCAGGCGGAATGGGTAATCGCGATCGGCAATCCGCTCGGACTCGGCGACTCGATCTCGATGGGCATCGTAAGCAAGACGCGGCGCACGATTCCGGTATCGCTCAATCAGGACGGGGTATACGACTGGGAGATGGAAGTGATCCAGATCGACGCGTCGATCAACCAGGGAAACAGCGGAGGGCCGCTGATCGACCTAAACGGGCGCGTCGTCGGCATCAACAGTATGAAAATTGCCGATTTCGGCGTGGAAGGCGTCGGCTTTGCCATTCCGATCAACGACGTCATGCCGATTGTCGAGAAGCTGCGCGAGCAGGGCAAGATCGCACGGCCGTATCTCGGCATCTACTCGATTGATCTGGAGCAGCACCGCAAGCAGCAAAAATGGCTGATCGAAGGGGAAGAGGAGACGGACGAAGAAGCCGAAGTCGAGGAATCGGACGATTTGGACGAAGAGACGATTCGGGTGCCGGATGACGTGTCGGAAGGCATTATCGTCCTCGAAGCGGTCGGGCCGGCGAAGAAGGCGGGGCTGAAGTTCAGCGATCTGATCGTGAAGCTCGACAAGCAGGATGTCGGCAGCACGCTGGAGCTGCGCAAATATTTATATAGCGAGAAGAAGATCGGGGATTCAGTGGAAGTGACGTTTTACCGGAACGGGGAGAAGATGACGACCAAGCTCAAGCTGGAAGAGCGAACCGACGAGGAAGAGTAGCGGAACCATGGAGGCCAGAGGTCGGGAAGGGCGGCTGAGCCGGTTGCCCTTCCGGCCGAGATGCCGCCCGGTCGTTGGGGAAGAGCAAGCGTCGGTCGGCCGGGCCGAAGCGGGATTAAACCGCTTGCCGAAGGACAGACTGGATGGTAGGATAGAACTTGCGCGGATTTAAGGACGGCCTCTGCCATTCGTCTGGCGTGGGGGCGTGTGCAGCCGCGTGAAATGTCAACGAAAGAACGAGGGACATCGGCCAAGCATGTATTGTGTATGCAAAGAGCATGTAGAACTGGCGATCGACAAATTCGTGGACGAGTACGAGGATGCGCCGGATATCGTGGACTTGAAGGAAACGAAATTCGCGGATTGGGAGCCTCCCGTACAATGCGAACTGTGCGATAAGCCGGCGACGTTTCTGGTAGTTTAGCATGTGGTGAGGAGTTAAGCCGAATATAGGCGATCGGCAGCGGCCCGCTTTGAATCCTGTAAAGGAGGATGAGCGGGTTTTTGCGTTGTTCGAGGCTTGTGGTACGATGTAGAGGGTCCGGATGGAAATGGTCCGGATGGAAATGGTTCGGATGGAGATGGGATTAGACAGGGGTTAGGGACAGAGATAGAGTTAGGGTTAAGATTAGGATAGAGTCAAATCTGGGTCAGGATCAGGGTTAGGATATAGGATTAGGGGTAGGGTTTGGAACGTCCGGCTGGTCCTGGCGTGATCGAAATAGATCGAAACTTTGCGAAGGAGTTGCCCAATTAATTGATGCAGATACAGATTATTGCAGTAGGGAAACTGAAGGAGAAGTATTGGAACGAAGGAGTGGCGGAATACCGGAAGCGGCTCGGGCCGTATGCCAAGCTGGACTTGCGCGAAGTGCCGGACGAGAAGGCGCCCGATTCCTTGAGCGAAGCGGAGGCGGAACAGGTGAAAGCGCGCGAGGGCGAGCGCATTCTCGCCGCGCTGAAGCCGGACGCGCATGTGATCGCGCTGGCCATCGACGGCGAGGCGTGGACGAGCGAGCAGCTCGCCGCGCATCTGGCCAAGCAAGCCGTATACGGCGGCGGCTCCGTCGCCTTCGTCATCGGCGGCTCGCTCGGCCTGTCGCCGGCGGTACTGGCTCGGGCGGACAAGCGGCTCTCCTTCGGCCGCATGACGTATCCGCACCAGCTGATGCGCGTGCTGCTGCTGGAGCAGGTGTACCGGGCGTTCAAGATTAACCGGGGGGAACCTTATCACAAGTGACGGCGAAAAATTTGAGTGAAGAGGGTAAAGACATTTATAAGTGTGAAAGAAAAGTTCCTTAGAAACATGGTTATCCCCCTCGAGATAGGCTCTAGGGGTTTTTTGTACTAGCTAACGACGTCGTGTTCGATCCTTCTCTCCCCTTGAAGTTATGGTCGTGGCTCGATAAAGCAGAGGAGGCAGGCGATAGATGTCTCTATCCGCTGCCTCTTTGCCGCGTTTATTTAACCTTTTCCCAGCCTCGAAGTTTACCCCTGCACTTGTTGTACCGGCATGCTGCTGGCGAGCTGCTGATGGTCCCTTCCCCAATTACACATGGCCTGCATGACCGGCACGAGAGTCCGTCCGTATTCGCTAAGGGAATATTCGACTTTGGGCGGAACTGTAGGGTAGATCGTGCGCGTGACCAGACTTTGATTCTCGAGCTCCCTCAGGTGTTGGGCAAGCATCTTCTGCGTCACTTCGGGAATCCGCCTCTCCAGCTCGCTGAACCGCATCGTGGAGTCCACCAGATGCCACAGGATGGTCGGCTTCCACTTCCCGCCGATCACGTATATGACCGTCTCAATGGGGCATTGTCCCCCAGAAGCCGTCTGTATTCTCGCTTCCATTCGATCCCTCCCATACTTACTTGTAAGTAGGTCCCTTACTCGTAAGTGCGTTCTTAACAAGATTGTATGACCGATGCTAAGCTGGAGTCAACTGGAAGGCCAACTAAATAAGCGATAAGGGAGAGGGAGAGAACGATGAGAATCATTGTGTTCGGAGCAACGGGAAATACGGGGAAGCGGGTATTGGCGGCAGGCGTGGATAAGGGTCATATAATGACGGCTTTCATACGGAGTCCGGAGAAGCTCTTGGAACAGCAAGGCGAGCGGGTCGCGGAACAAGTGAAGGTGATCGCGAAGGACATTCTGGACCCGCAAAGCGTCTATGATGCGCTGGCCAGCCAGGACGTGGCCGTTATTGCGGCCGGAAATGCGGGGCAAGGCGAGGAATTCGTCCGCATCGTCGATAGCATTCTGACCCAATGCGAGGGCCATCCTCAATTCCGCGGCCGCGTATGGGTCATGGGAGGCGCGGGATTGCTCGAAATTGCAGGCACCGGGCTAACCGGCAACGATCTGCCTGGCTTGCCTCCGGTGTTCCTTATCCACCAGCGGAATTTGGATCGGCTTCGCCAGACGAGGCTGAATTGGTCCATTATGTGTCCCGGTACGATGACGGAGGCTGCGGCGGAGTCTTCGCCTGAACGCTTGAAGGTGACCACGGATGTCATTCCCCTTGATTTCCCGGAATCTGTGAAGGACCTGTCGCCAGCCGAGTTGGCTGGCCAATTGTTCAGCCGCATTCAGGAGCTCGACGTTGCTTACGAAGATGTGGTCCGTTGCATGATGGATCATCTCGAGATCGACAGCCCTTTCAAAGGCAAACGAGTGGGAATCGCTTATCGGAGAGTGGCTGAGTAGATGTATAACTACTTGCTGACACTCCACATCATCTCCGCGATGACAGCAATCGTCGCCGTAGCCGGCTATCCATTGGTCATGAGCGGCCTTCGAACGACGGAGCAGGCGAAGTTCGGCTTGACGCTGCTGGAGAAGCTGGCCGTTTTGCCTAAAGTCGGAGGCACGCTGTTGTTCCTTACCGGTCTGGCGTTCGGTTATCAACAGACCTATTTATTCCGACAGTTATGGTACTGGCTTGCGATTGCCCTCTTCGGCGTCATTCTTATCATCATGGCGGCCTTGCTTCCGAACGGCATCAAGCGGCAACGGGCGTTGCTCCACCCGATTCAGGGCGGCACCTTGCCGGATGCCTATCGGAGAAGCCGCCGGCGTTCCCTGCAGTTGGAAGTCATCGCTAACGTCTGTGTCGTGATGTCTATTCTTCTGATGGTATTCCAACCCTCATAATCATACGCTCGGACGGGGACTTGCGGGTTAATCGCGGGTCTCCTTTTGTTTTCGCCGATAGCTACGTTAAGCTGAACCGTATCACAAGTAACGGCAAGTTTTTTTGGGGAGAAACTCCTAGGAAAGCGCATTGATCGGCATGGGTTTGGGATGGGCCACACTTGAGAGAAAAGTCGTCGAAAACGGGCTTCTGCGCGCTTTTTGTGGTCAGAGAACGATGCGGTGCCTGGAGGGGGACTTTTGCTTGCGGAAAGCAAAAGCCCTTCTCCGCCGTTTTGGCGGAAGGGGTCATCTCAAGATCAAAGCGATGGAAAAATTTTCTGAAAAAGTGTAGCGTTACACGATACAATAATAGTGTATTGTGTGACGCTACATTTTTTGTGGGAGTGCGGTGTAATGAAGAACTCGTCAGAAGCGCCTGGTCATCCCGGTACCTACGTCCGCCAGACTATCATTCCCTCGGACATGTCCGTGAAAGAAGCCGCCGAACGACTTGGTGTTGGCAGGCCGGCGCTGTCAAACTTCCTTAATGGAAAGTCGTCCCTGTCCCCCGAAATGGCGGTCAGGTTGGAGAGAGCGTTCGGCGCCGACCGGAAGAAACTGCTTGATATGCAGGCCGCTTACGACCAGCAGATGCGATTGTCTGCTGACAAGGATATCACGGTGCGCGCCTTCGTTCCAAATTTCCTGACCATCAAGGCAAGGCAGATTGAGGACTGGGCCGATAGCCAGATCGACGCCCGCAACCGCCTTCCCGTGTTACTGCGGAAGCTGGTGCACTCGACCAGTAACGACCTCCGCCAGGTAGACTTCCCTGGCTACGACAACGCGCAGCGAAAAGGCTCCGATGGTTTCGTCGAAGCGGGTGTCGCTACACCTTGGGTTCCTGAGGGGAATTCTTATTGGGAGTTCGGGACCGACCAGAACCCGAGTGGCAAAGCCAAGAGTGATTATGCCGCGCGGCTGACCTCGGTCGATCCCGCCGTGCGTGCAAACAGCACCTTTGTCTTCGTGACACCTCGCAATTGGCCTGCTAAGACAGCCTGGGAGAAACGGAAGAACGAGGCTGGCGACTGGAAAGCTGTCAGAGCTATGCGAGCGATCTTGAACAGTGGCTGGAGCAGTCCGTTCCGGCGCAGATCTGGCTTGCAGAACAACTCGCTTTGCCGGTGAGAGGCTACGAAACGCTGGAGCAGGTATGGAGCCGCTGGGCGAATACCAGCGAGCCCCATCTAACGCCCGAAATTTTCGCTCCTTCGATCGCCGCGTACCGGGATACGTTCAAGACTTGGCTTGACAAGCCGAGCAATAGGTCGTTTGTCGTCGCGGCCGACTCGCGGGATGAGGCGCTTGCCTTTCTGGCCTGCCTGTTCGATGATACAGAACTCTGCCAATTCAAAGACCTAGCCGCAGTTTTCACATCACCCGAGGCGCTGAGGACGCTCATTGCGTCATCTGTGCCTTTCATCCCGATAGTTCATTCCGAAGATGCCGAGCGCGAATTAATCGACGCTCATCGCCGGCTTCATTGCATCGTTTACCGCCCCCGTAATGCTGCCGATACGGAAGCCGATATAAAGCTCGACCTTTTGAGCTACGAAGCCTTTAAGAAGGCGCTCACCTCCATGGGAATCGAGGAAGGCGACGTCGACAGGCTTGCAAGGGAATCGGGCCGTTCGCCGACTATTCTGCGCCGCCGTCTCTCTCAGAACGCCGCGATCAGGATGCCGGTATGGGCCGGCGACGACGACAAGGCAAAGGCTCTCGTGCCGATGGCCCTGATCGGCGCCTGGCACGCCGAGACGGAGGCTGATCGGAAGATTGTCTCCAATGTGGCAGATCGAAAGTATGAGACGATCGAAGTCGACATCGCACGCCTGCTTCGGTTCGATGACAGCCCGGTGTGGTCTGCCGGACATTATCGGGGTGTGGCCTCGAAGATCGACGCGTTGTTTGCGATTGCGAGGATGGTTACACCGGCAGACCTCACTCGGTTCTTTGTCGCCGCTGAATACGTCCTTTCCGAGTCCGACCCGGCTCTCGAACTACCGGAAAAGGACAGATGGGCCGCTGCTCTTTACGACAAGACACGCGATCACTCCAGCGCGTTACGCACGGGTATCTGTGAGACACTTGTCATCCTGTCGGTCCACGGCAATAACCTGTTCCAGAGCCGTCTCGGCATTGATGTCGCAGGTCGGGTCGCAGTACTGATCCGCAAACTCCTGACACCATTAACGCTCGAAAAGCTGCTTTCCCACGACCGCGACCTACCGCGCTACGCAGAAGCTGCGCCCGATGAATTCCTCAAGATCATCGAAGATGATCTGCGACGCAACGATCCCGTCGTCTTCGGTCTTCTTAAGCCGGTTGACAGTAGCTTGTTCGGGGTATCACCATCGCGCACTGGCCTTCTCTGGGGGCTGGAATGCCTGGCCTGGAAACCGCAAAATCTTCCGCGCGTGTCGGCGATACTCGCCCGGCTTTCCCGGCTGAAAATCGACGATAACTGGGCGAATAAGCCAGACGCCAGCCTTCAGGCTATCTTCAGATCTTGGATGCCACAAACGGCGGCCTCAGTGGAGCAGAGGATCAAGGTATTGGAGATGCTCACCAAGCGTTTCCCAGATGTCGTCTGGGAGATTTGCATCGAGCAAATTAAGCCGGGTTCCCGGATCGGCCACTACAGTTATAGACCCAACTGGCGTGGCGACGCCTCCGGGGCTGGGCAGGTCGTCAAGCGCAAGGAGATGTACGACTTCAATCGAAAGGCTCTAGACCTCCTGATTGCTTGGCCGTCTCACGACGAAAAGACACTTGGAGATCTCGTTGAGTCTCTCCAGGGCATGCCTGAGGAAGACCAAACCAAGGTCTGGAATCTGATCGATGAATGGTCAAAGAACGCTGGCGAGTCCGCCAAAGCAGCGCTGCGCGAGCGCATTCGGCAGTTCGCTTTTACCCGGCGAAGCCGCCACCGGAAGCTCGAGGAAGCGACCCGTGATCGTGCCCGCGAAGCCTACGATCGCCTCCGGCCCCAAGATCCAGTCATTCGTCACGGTTGGCTGTTCGCTGATCACTGGGTGCAGGAATCGATTGACGAGATCGAAGAGGAGGATTTCGACTATCGGAAGCGCGACGAGCGGATAGACAGGCTTCGCCACGAAGCGATGACCGACATATGGACCGAGCACGGTTTCGAGGGAGTGAAGGAATTGATCGCCGGCAGCAGCGCAGCCGGCGTTATTGGCCGCTACGCGGCATCGTGTGTCACCGGCGTTAAGCCGCGAGTCGATTTCATCCGGCGCTGCCTTTCCCTTGGCGGAGACCTCCGGAGTAAGGCCGAGTGGTGTTTGCAAGGCTTCCTCTTGGTGATTGGGGACGACTCGCGTGCCGAAGTGTTGCAGACAGCGGCCGAAGAGTTGCCTGCCGAAGAGCGCAAGCGGTTGTTTGTATGCGCGCCGTTCCAAGCATCCACTTGGCGTCTCCTGGACGGGTATGGCGAGGATATCCGCGCTGGGTACTGGAAAGATGTGTTTCCGTCCAGGGGCCGGCACACGCCCGCCGAGCTTACTGAACTGATCGACTCCCTTCTGGAGGCCAGGCGCCCCCGTGCGGCTTTCCACGCCGTTCACATGGATTTTAAGGATATTGAGACCTCTCGCCTCAAGCGGCTGCTGCGCGATGTCGTCACGGTTGATGCCGAACCGGCAGGCCATTTCAAGCTCGACAGCTACTACATTTCCGAGGCATTGGATTCGCTTGATGGACGCGCGGACGTCACCCGTGACGAAATGGCCCAGCTGGAGTTTCTCTTCATCGACGCGCTCGATGACAGCGAGTACGGAATTCCGAATCTTGAACGTCAGCTCGCGAAATCGCCTGTGTTATTTGTTCAAGCGGTGGCACTTGCTTACAAGCGTAGTGACGAAGGCGAGGATCCGCCGGAATGGAGGATCGAGAATCCCGAGCAGCGGGCGGCAGTCGCGTTAGCAGCCCATCGCCTTCTCGACCAGATAACGAAGATCCCTGGCACGGACGAAAACAGAAAAATCGACGCAGCGGCGCTTGCCGCGTGGCTTGCCGAGGTTCGACGTCTATGCCGCGAATACGCTCGGGCCGAGATTGGTGATCATTGTCTTGGTCAATTACTTGCCAAGGCGCCCGTGGGCGAAACCGGCTTATGGCCCTGCGAAGCGGTCTGTGAGGTGATGGAAGGGATAGCATCGCCAGAAATCGGCAGAGGATTTTATATCGGCGTTCATAATTCTCGTGGCGTTCACTGGCGGGGTGAGGGTGGCGACCAGGAGCGCGAGCTCGCTGCAAAATACCGCGCCTTGGCTGAGCGTTTGTACTTTGACTACCCCTATGTCGGGGGGATTCTCGAGGAAATCGCTGAGTCCTATGAACACGAAGCCAGGTGGCATGATTCCAAAGCGAGGATCTCGAAAAGGCTTGGCGATTGAGGGTAAGTGTCGGTATTACGCGAAGGCGTCAACACCAGCCCATGACTGGAGTAACCGCACCACGTCAGTTTCGGTCTGGTCTGAATGCCGCTTTGCGTGCAACTGGGAATAATGGACTCTGCTTAAACAGAATGCGGCTTCAAAAGCTGTTGACCGGCATGGGTTTGGGATGGGCCACCTCGGCTGAAAAGCCGCCGAAAATGGGCTTCTGTAAGCTTTTTGGGGTCACAGAACTATGCGGTACCTGGAGGGGGACTTTTGCTTGCGAAAAGCAAAAGCCCCCTCCGCCGTTTTGGCGGAAGGGGCGAGTTCAAAAAATGCTTGTGGACGGTCGGAGCAAGCTCAATTTCGATGCCCTCGACCTTGCGCCCGTCCTTGACGTGGATCTGCTTGACCACGGTTTGGGGGAGCGTCTTTTGCGTTTCGGGCGGAGACTCGGCGAGCAGTCGCTGGAACTTCGTGAGAGCCTTCCTGACTTGCTGGAGCGGGACGGGGTCGGACGTGCTGTCCGCCAGTTGCCTTTCCGCCTCGGCGTTGCGCCGCGCAAGCTGTTCGTGCTGGACTTTCAGTTCGGTCAGCCGATCGACGAACAGGTCGTCGTCGACGTTGCCCGCCTCGAACAGCTTGAAGAACCTCTTGCGCTGGTTCTCGATCGACGCCAGTTCCTTGTCGATCGCCGCGAGCTCCTTCTGGAGCGGGGTCACGCTTTTTGCTCTGTCCTTGTTGAGCTTCTTGACGATGTCCTCCAGCACCTTGGGCTTCTGGACAACCTTGGCGAGGCGCCTGAAGATGAGCTTTCATGCCCATCTTGACGTTTTCGACGATCGTGTTCCGCTGGAACTCGGCGATGACGCCGGGCATCTGGGGCCTCTAGTTGACGAAAGTACTCGTCGATGTGTTCGACCAGCGCTGCGGGCGTGGTCCCGTCCCGGCGAAGGTCGTTGATGTCCTGCCGGGTTTTGATGGTTCGCATATTTTATCCCTCTGGAAAAAGTTGAAAACCCCTCAGGAAAGGGGTCTTTGTGTGTTGCAAGATCATGATATATGCTTTAAGGTGAAGGCTTTGCGGTTTTGCCAAGGAGTCGATCCACGAAAAGGCGGCGGGCGAAAAACTGGCCGTTACAGACAGCATAAATATGACAAGTATTCTCGCAATTGCCATTTATATTGTAGAGTTCCTATACAAGTTGCTATAATAGGGAAGGCATTGAAGATCTAGGTATAAGGGGCTAATACTATGTACTTAGTTTATGTTGATGAAAGTGGAGATACAGGGTTAACGGGATCACCTACTCCTTACTTTGTACTAAGTGCGTTAGTTGTGCATGAATCTCAATGGAGAAGGCTTTTGGATGATGTTATTCAATTTCGTACGAATATGAGGAATTTTTACGGTCTTAAATTAAGAGAAGAAATTCATGCCGCACATTTCTTTGCAAAGCCCGGAAAACTCGCTCGAATACCCAAACACGATAGACTTCAAATTTGTAAGAGGGCAATAGACTTCCAAGAAAACCTGGGCTATATCAATCTAGTGAATGTAGTTGTAAGGAAAGATGGGAAACCATTAACATTTGATGTTTTCGGAATTGCTTGGAATAGATTGGTGCAAAGAATTGATAATACAATACAATACGGAAATTTCCCTAATGGTAATGGCAGAGGGGTTGATAAGGCTATTATCATTCCCGATCAGACCGACAATAAGAAATTAACTGGATTAATCCGGAGAATGAGGCGGTATAATCCAGTGCCTAACATGGGGGCACCTGGCTATAGAATGCTACAAACTAATCTAATTGCTGAAGATCCTTACTTCAAAGACTCTGCTGGTTCTTTTATCCATCAGCTTGTTGACGTCAATGCATATTTTCTTTATCAAATGCATCATCCAAACTCTTACATTCGTTCGAACAGCTCAAAATTTCTTTAAAAGGTATAATACTGCATTATGTAAGGTAGCTTCACGGAACGATCCTCTTGGTATCGTTTATATATAGTAAACAAAATAAAAGGCCCTGTACGGGCCGGTGGGAGCCTACTACCGAGACGGGCTCGGGTTCAGTTCCAACTTAATTTTACTTGAATATTTATGGGATGTCAAAAGAATAAATTTTTGAACAAGTACAATGGCCACCTTTTTGGTGGCCTAATTGTTATCGTTAAAACTTGCCGTTAAATACAGCGCGCTGAACCGTATCACAAGTAACGGCAAGTTATGATCAGATTAAAATATGTAGCGGTGGTGGTGACCTGAACAACAGGTCACTTTTTTTATAGATGACTTTTGCGGCGATAACTCGACTGTAATACGAAGATGACTTGAGGGAATTTCAATTGCAACCAGGGGTTGCGGGGGCACCGCAACCAAAGCGGTCTTTACTTTCGGTTGGGAATATCCAATAATGGTGAATAAATAACAGAAAGGTTGCTGCTGAAAAATGATATTTGCAGAGAAGCTAAAAATGGAAAGAAAGAAGAAGGGGTGGTCCCAAGAGGAATTAGCAGCGAAACTTTTTGTAAGTCGACAGTCTGTTTCAAAATGGGAAAATGGCCAGAACTATCCGAGCATTGAAGTCATCATTAACTTAAGCGATCTCTTCGGTGTGACGATTGATGAATTATTAAGAAGCGATGAGGAGTTGACCAAGAAAGTGATAAAAGATAGTAAAAAATTAGCCTATCCAAAATTAAAAGCAACATTTGATGTGTTGTTTTTAGCAGGTGTAGTCCTGTTATTGATAAAGTTGGGCGTTCTTGCTTTAAATAAATTAACTCCAATGGACATTACGTTGTTCGGCGGGAAGCTGTTATGGAATTTTGGACCTTTATTTCTGATGGTCGGTGCGGGGATTGGTTCCGGTATCCTCAAAGACAAATATAAAAAAGAGTAACGATGAAATCGCGGAATTGAAAAATAAGACATTACAAATTACCCGAAATCGGATTATGCAGTAATGAACTGGAACGGTTTTATATTCGGACGACATCGATACGAACGGATTTGCGTTACAACATCTTGCATTCTGGAATACAGTCCCAAATTACAATCCTTGCATACAGCCGGGTTTAAGGCCATGAATTTGTGTATTTCCAGGTTTTTTAGGGCCAATACCGTACTTTTTGCCTGCAATGGCATGCCATCACTAAATTTACCGGCTTTAAAATAGAAGATAACTATCATATAATAGAAAATATCTTAATCCATTATTCATAGTGAAGTGATATATTATGATCGGATAGTGAAGCGATACACTATGATTACGTTATATTGATCCGGACAAGGGTGTGACTCGGTCGCACCCTGACTTGCTGTGGAGCCTAAGAAGGAGTGGCTATATCTTTTTTTCAAAATATTAGCGTGTTAGGACGGTAAAAATGGGACAAACCAAAACAGACGTTATCTTGATCGGTGCCGGAATCATGAGTGCGACTTTAGGGTCGCTGCTGAAAGAATTGGCGCCAGACTGGGACATTACGGTGTTTGAGAAGCTGGCGAGCGCAGGAGAGGAAAGCTCTAACGAATGGAATAACGCCGGAACGGGACATGCTGCCTTGTGCGAGCTTAATTACACAGCCGAAAAACCGGACGGATTCATAGATATTAGCAAAGCTGTAAAAGTAAATGAACAGTTTCAAGTTTCCTTGCAGTTCTGGTCTTATCTTGTAAACAGCAATCTGATTCGCAATCCGCAGGACTTTATTATGCCGTTGCCTCATATGAGTTTGGTGCAAGGGGAAAAAAATGTAGCTGTTTTGAAAAACGTTTTGAAACGATGACGGGCAATCCGCTGTTTCAAGGGATGGAATTTTCCGATGACCCGGCAAAATTGACGGAATGGATTCCGCTTATTATGAAAGACCGGGTATTGCATGAACCGATTGCGGCAACAAGAATCGAATCCGGTACGGATGTCAACTTTGGCGCTTTAACGCGCATGCTATTCGACCACTTGAAGAGTAAAAACGTCGAGATCAAATTCAAACATAAAGTCGAGGATATTAAACGTACCGGCGACGGCTTGTGGGAATTGAGAGTGCGGAATATCGACAGCGGCGCCGTCGAGCGCCATACGGCAAAATTCGTCTTTATCGGCGGCGGCGGCGGAAGTCTTCCTTTGCTTCAAAAGTCCGGCATCCCGGAAGGAAAGCATATTGGAGGATTCCCGATAAGCGGCCTGTTTATGGTGTGCAATAATCCGGAGATTGTAGCGCAGCATCATGCCAAAGTCTACGGAAAGGCTAAGGTTGGCGCACCGCCGATGTCTGTACCGCATCTTGACACCAGGTTTATCGATAATAAAAATCGTTGCTTTTCGGACCGTTTGCCGGTTTCTCGCCGAAGTTCTTGAAAACCGGTTCCATGTTCGATTTGTTCGGTTCTGTCAAACCGCATAATGTTATAACGATGCTCGCGGCAGGCGCCAAAAATCTTTCGCTGACAAAATATCTGATCCAGCAAGTGATGCTATCGAAAGAAAAGCGCATGGAAGAGCTGCGGGAGTTTATCCCGAACGCCAGAAGCGAGGATTGGGATTTGCTGGTGGCCGGCCAGCGTGTGCAAGTGATCAAAGATACGGCCGCCGGCGGAAAGGGAACGCTTCAATTCGGTACGGAAGTTGTCAGTGCCGCCGACGGGTCGATCGCCGCGTTGCTCGGCGCTTCTCCGGGCGCTTCGACCGCCGTTTCCGTCATGCTTGAGGTCATCGAAAAATGCTTCCCGCAGCAACTGAAAGCATGGGAACCGAAAATCAAAGAAATGATTCCTTCTTACGGCGTGTCGCTTGCGAAAAATCCGGAGCTTATCCGTGAAATTCATGCTTCGACAGCGCGAACGCTCGGTCTGAACCGCGAACTGCAACCTGTCGTGTAGACCGTACAAATAAATCAAGAAATGAAGCGGCCTCCGTCCATGAATGCCATCGGACAGAGGCCGTTTTGCTTTGCTTTGTATGCTTTCGTCGTCTATTTTAGAAAACGAAAAGGCTGTATAATGGTTTGAGCAGCGGAGCGTAGATGAAAAGCATTTGAGAAGGATAGTGGAGCATGCATCAAAGAACAACTTTCATGAACATCTTTATTCTTTTATGTGCGTCGAATGTAGCAGGAGTTCTTTATCTGGATACTTATGAACTTTTATTTATGTTGTCAGCCAGCTTCCTGATCGGTTTATTGGCGATGTTTACTTCGTCCAGGATCGGCTTTGCTCTGCTTATCGTAAATGTACTGGGACATGGTTTTTACAGCGTGGGGGTTACATGGGGGAAAGAATTAAATTTTGATATACAAATGATCCGAATTTTAAAACAATGCATTTACACGCTGTCCGCTGTCGCTTCGTGGCTGCTGATGTATAGTAATTAATAAAGCGAGAGAGCGATACATAAGTCTTGAAAAAGAAGTCATGGAGCTTCGTAAATTAGAACCTTCCACGGATATATTGACTTTTAATGAATTCATGGAAAGAGCGAAGCTTCTTATTTCCGGAATGAAGCGAAGAGGGGAAAAGGCATATTACGTCGTGTTTGAGGTTTTAGGGGAAAAAGATTATCAAAAGCGTGTGGTTTATGAGAAACTGACCCAATTATTGCTTCAATCCGTGCGAGTCAATTACGATTTGGTCGGTAACGGCGGACACAATCGCATTATTGTTTTTTTGTCCAATACGGGCGAAGAGGGAGTTCAGATCGTATTGCAGCGTCTGGCCCAAAAAGTGGATGCGGAATACAATCTGACGATGAACGATTTTGTGTACAGTATTCATGATGTTGCCGACGATTTCGCGGCTTTCTCTGAGGCTATGGCATCTTGGAGAAGGGGGCATGCAGCATCATGAATACCGTATTAAATTTTGTTGCCATTTGTTTTTGGCTGCTTGTCCTCTACTACTCGATTCTTACAGTGGGCGGTTTTTTGTTTCGTGCCAGAAAAAAGCCGAAAACGAAGCCCTTGAAACATTATCCGAGCGTTGCCGTTTTAATTCCGGCTCATAACGAGGGGGTTGTCATGGCGGATACCCTCCATGCGATGAGTAAGCTGGAATATCCCGGAGAGCTTCACATTTATCTTTTGAACGATAGTTCGACAGATGAGACGGGTGAGATTGCGCAGTATTACGACGATTCTTATGCTCATATTCACCATATTGAAGTTCCGCCCGGCACACCGAGAGGAAAGTCTCGGGTGTTGAATTACGGGATATCGATCAGCCAATCCGATTATGTAGCCGTGTACGATGCCGATAATCAGCCCGAGCCTCAAGCGCTTAGGCTTCTTGTAGAAGCGGCGGAAACGACGCCTCGAGCGGTGGGGGCTGTCGGGTATGTGAAGACGTTGAATGAATCGAAGAATGCGTTGACGCGCATGATTGCTTTGGAGTTTTCCGCATTTCAATTGCTGATGCAGGCCGGGAGATGGGGACTGTTCAAACTCGGCTCGTTAACGGGAACCAATCTCATTATCCGTCGCGACATACTGGAGCGGGTCGGGGGATACGACCCTTATGCGCTCGCTGAAGACGCTGATCTCACGTTGACTTTAACCCGCATTGGCGGTCTGTTGCCGATTGTGCCCGATGCGAGAACATGGGAGCAGGAGCCGGAAAACTTCAAGGTTTGGTTGAGACAGCGTACGCGTTGGATGCAGGGAAATCTGTATTTGATTGAGAAAACGATCAAAAATCCGCGATTGCTGCGCGGAAGAAACTTTATTCATTCGGCGCAGCTCATTCTTGTTTACATCTGTTTCGTATTTTTTCTGCTTGTGTCAGATGTGTGGTTTTTATTGGGACTTGCCGGCAAGGTTCAAAGTACGGCGACGACTCCGCTGCTCATTCTCTGGTTCGAGTTATGGCTGATGTATTACGTCCAGCTCGTTACTGCGCAGATGTCCGATAAAACACTTCGTCCGATCGATTTATTGGTATCGTTTTTGATGTATTTTTCATATGCCCAATTATGGCTTTTCCTGCTTATAAGAGGCGTTTACTATCAAATCAAATTAAAACTTACCAAGAAGGAACCGATTTGGGACAAGACGGCACGGTTCAAGCAGGGAAGAAATATAATCGGGTAGATGAGCCTGGAATCATGATTCGGGACGAGCCTTCAAAACTCTCAAAACCATATCCGCATCGGGCATCGGACAATCCTTCCATTGGATTTTGCTGATGGCCAGACCTTGAATAAGGGAGTAGTACAGCACCGCCAATTTTTCGGGATCGTCCTGCAGGATTTCTCCGGTTTGCTGGCCGGCTTCGATTAAGGGCAAGGTAGCCTTGATGGCTGAAAACGCAAGCTCATCGTCCATCATCTGTTTCACTTCCTCCGGTACGGCATCGGATGTAAAAGCTTGTATCATGATCAGAAAGAGATAAGCTCCCTCGCCGGCAATGTTTTGCAAAATCATTTGCGTCATCCAGCGCAGTTGTTGCAGAGGGGATCCCGCTTGTTGCCTGGCATATTGAATGACGAGAGCGGACCCCTGCAATGCCTTTTTGACCAGCGTGGTGAACATCTCTTCCTTGGATTTGAAATAATGGTAAACCAGGCCGTGGCTTAATCCCGCCTCAGAGGCAATATCGCTTATTTTGGCGGCGGCCATGCCCCTGCGGGCGAACACTTTCAAAGCCGCCTGAAGAATCTGCTCTTGGCGTTCGTCCCGAATTTGTTGATTTTGTTCTTCCGTTCTGGGCATACGTTGTTCCTCCGTTTATTTGTTGGCGGCATACATTTTGGCAAATATTTTTCCCTTCCAGGGCATTTTGTCCAAAACCCGCATATTCCAATAAAAAAGGCGCTTCAGCATGATGCTTTTGTTTAGTTTCTCCATCGCTTTTTCTTGCCGGACCTGACCTTCCTGCAGCTTATCGATTTCATCCCGCCGCATCTGTTCAAACGCCATCAATTTCGCGCGGGAAAAGTCTTGGGCTTGAAGGGCATCGCAGATGATCGGGGCCAGAACATCCGAATCCTTCATCGCCGCATTGACGCCGATTCCGCCTGCCGGGCTCATCGTATGCGCAGCGTCTCCCATAATGACCAGGCCATTCTTCACCCATGTTTCACATTTGCAGCTCTGAACGGGGAGGCATATAAAATCGTTCCAATCCCGAATATGCCGATCGACGAATGGCTTTAATTCCGGCGCGGCTTTCAATAACGTATCGATAAAAGGCTCAAAATTTTGCTTCCGGAGAGAAGGGAATGATCCTTCGGGAATTTGCCATCCGATCTGGACAAAACCTCCGGTACAGGCGAAGAGGGTAATTTGGGTATGATTGACGAGCACGATCCGCATCGTCGGTTCCCAATCGGACGGAACCGGTATTTTCGCCCATAGAACATCATAACCATGCTTGGCTATTGTTGCGGGAATATTCGCCAGTTTTCTTACGCTCGAATATCTTCCGTCAGCCCCTACGACAATTTTACTGCGAACCTCAACTTCCCCATCTTTACCTTTCGCTTTTAATCCTACCACATGATCTTGCTCGACGATTAACTCCGTAACGGTCGTTTTCATAAGCAATTCCAAACAACCGGTTTGCTGCGCTTCTTCGATGAGTACGCTAAGCAGGTGCTTATGGGGGAAATGAATGCCGACATGCTCGATACCGAACAGGTCAGGCGTGACGGACATGACCCTTTTGGTGCCGATAAAAAATTCAACCCTCTTCATCGGTAAAATCCCCAGTTCCGAACCTTATCAAAAAGCCGGTATTTCTTCAATAAGTCCGCCACATCGCCGTGTAAGTGTTCGCCGCGGAATTCACGGTCAAGCTCCTCATGCCGTTCGATCAGCAGCGTTCGAATCCCTTTTTGGGCCAGCAGATATCCAAGGAATGCGCCGGCTGGTCCTGCACCGACAATACAGACGTCAACATGATAAGTAGTCATTTATAATCCGCCTCTTTTTTGATTGAATATCAAGTCAATGAAAAACACAACCAAACTTTACTACACTTTTTTCTTTCGGTCAATAGGAAATGGGGAAAAATTTTCCATTGGACCATTTCCCCCGATGACTTAAGGCCAAGCGTTAACGCTCTTGATCTGATGGGAGGGTTGGCGAAACGAATATAAAGGGCTGTCCCCCTGCAAAATCCGGGACAGCCCTAATGGATGGAGAACAGTATTTTAATCGTTGGAAATAATCACTTTCAACGCTTTGTTTTTTGCCGCGTTTTTAAAGACGTCGTACGCTTGTTCGATCTGATCGAAGCTGAACCGGTGAGTCACCAGTTGCTCGGGCTTCAGCTTGCCCGATTTGACCGTATTAAGAAGCATCGGCGTCGAATTTGTGCTGACGAGGCCGGTCGTGATGGTGACGTTGCGGATCCACAGCTTTTCGAGGTGAAGCTCGACGCTTTTGCCATGTACGCCGACATTCGCAATGTGTCCGCCTGCGGCGATAATTTCCTGGCAGAGCGCGAAGGTCGCGGGAATTCCGACCGCTTCAATCGCTACATCGACGCCTTTATTGCCCGTAAGCTCCAATATTTTCTCAACCGCTTTGCCGTCGGAGGAATTCACCACTTTTGTCGCTCCGAATTTTTGGGCGACTTCGAGGCGGTTGTCATCCAGATCGATCATAATGATTTCAGCGGGAGAATAGAACTGGGCTGTCAACAGCGCGGCCAAGCCTACGGGGCCTCCGCCTACAATGGCTACCGTATCGCCGGGTTTGACTTGTCCGGAAAGTACGCCGATTTCAAATCCGGTAGGCAAAATATCGCTGAGCATAACAAGCGCTTCCTCGTCCACGCCTTCCGGAATGTGATACAAGCTGTTGTCCGCATGAGGAATGCGAACATATTCCGCTTGCGTGCCATCGATCAAGTGGCCCAGGATCCACCCGCCGTCTTCACAATGTGCATATAAGCTTTTCTTGCAGTTATCACATTTGCCGCAGGACGTAATGCAGGAGATCAGCACCCTGTCCCCCGGTTTGAAATTGTTGACGGCCGATCCGACTTCTTCGACGATTCCGACACCTTCGTGTCCCAATGTTCTGCCTGCTGTTACAGCGGGAACATCCCCGCCAAGAATGTGCAAATCCGTGCCGCAAATGGTTGTTTTCGTAATTCTGATAATCGCATCGGTTGGCTTCAAGAGAGACGGTTTTGGTTTCTCAACGAGTTCTTTGCCATGTTGTCCATTGTATACAAGCGCTTTCATAGAGGTCCTCCTCGCTTTGAAATGAGAGATTTCTCTCTTGCTTTTAGTATACCTCTTTCACAAAAAGGTCACAATAAAGCGGAGCTAGAAAGAATTTCTGGGTTGAAACTTCAAAAAGGTAAAGGATAGTCGGTTTGAATTGTTGAATATGTTTCGGAGATGATCGTTTGATGGAACCAATAATCGAGAACCAGGAGATGATGAATCTTGACATTGAGACTGAACCCTTACCTCGTGCTGGATGGAAATGCAAGAGAAGCGATCCGATTTTATGAGAAAGCGCTGGACGCCCAAGTCATCGGAATCCAAACGTTTGGAGAAATGCCGGAAAATCCCGAGTTTCCGCTCCCTGCTGAAGCGAAAGATCGTATAGCCCATGCGCTGCTGAAGGTCGGCGAAACGGATCTCATGTTTTCCGATACGTTCCCGGGTCAACCGCTGCAAAAGGGGAATCATGTGACCATTTGCATCACGACGAACGACACCCTGAAATCGAAAAAATTTTGAAGCCCTCCAGGAAGGCGGTCAAGTGGGAATGCCTTTACAGGAAACATTCTGGAGCCCTGCTTACGGCATCGTAACGGACAAGTTCGGCGTGACATTCCATATTACGACGGAAAGCGGCAGCCCACGAGAACAGAATTTTTCATGACTTTGCAGATATCATGGCGGTGACGAAGGACAAACAATTCGTTACGGCGAGACATACGTTGCAGTCCATATGGAAAATCGGTTTGACGGGCACGAAGCAAAAAGAAATGGTCGTGAACGGTCCGTCCGAAGTATGCGAGCGTATGGAAAAAGGCATGAAAAGGTTCTTTCTTTGAAAAAAGGTGAACGAAGAGGTTCGCAATATTTAAGTAATTTTGACAATACCTGTTGGCCGGACCGGGGCGTCCAGGAAGTTCCAGCAAGGGCGCAAGGCTTGAGCCACAACGGTTTCAACGACTTTCGGAGCGCCGATTATGGGCTGCCGGCGCCGGATCTAAAATCTTGTCAACAGCTTTCATGACGAAAGCTGCTTTTTCTTTAATTGATATTGTAAGCGCTTCCTGTTTATGATAGACCCTGGAGTTGAAATTGAGGGAGGTTCATGCATGAGTCAGCTGCGCAACCAGCATACTACTTCCGAAAGCAAAGCCCGGGTCGCAGTTCAGCGTTTTGGCAGGTTTCTCAGCGGCATGGTGATGCCGAATATCGGGGCTTTTATTGCATGGGGTTTTATTACGGCCATGTTCATTCCGACGGGGTGGATTCCTAACGAAAGTTTGGCTTCACTCGTCGGTCCTATGATGACTTATCTTTTGCCGCTCCTGATCGGTTATACCGGTGGTCATATGATCCACGGAACGCGGGGCGGCGTCATTGGGGCAGTCGCCACAATGGGGGCAATTGTCGGAGCCGAAATTCCGATGTTGCTCGGGGCCATGATTATGGGTCCGTTGTCTGCATGGATTTTAAAGAAATTCGACCAGGCGATTGACGGTAAAGTGCGCGCCGGATTTGAAATGCTCGTCAACAACTTTTCATCCGGCATCATCGGTTTTCTGTTGGCGCTTGCGTCGTTTAAAGGCGTCGGGCCGGTGGTCCAGACGGTAAGCAGGGCGCTGGCCGACGGCGTGGAATTTCTGATCAACAACAATCTGATTCCGCTGGCCAACATTTTGATCGAACCCGGCAAAGTTCTGTTCCTGAACAACGCCATCAACCACGGGGTATTGGGTCCGATCGCGCTGGATCAGGCTGCGAAGACCGGTCAGTCGCTGATCTTCATGCTGGAATCCAACCCGGGTCCGGGACTTGGCATCTTGCTTGCGTACTGGCTCTTTGGCCGCGGTATGGCCAAACAATCGTCTCCCGGTGCCATTATCATCCATTTCCTGGGCGGTATTCATGAAATTTACTTCCCGTATATTCTCATGAAGCCGGTTCTCATTCTGGCCGCGATCGGCGGCGGCATTGCAGGGACCTTTACGTTCTCGCTCTTGGGCGCAGGACTTGTCGCGACTCCTTCTCCGGGAAGTATTTTTGCCTACCTGGCGATGACGCCGAAAGGCGGTCTGATTCCGGTGCTCTCCGGGGTATTCGCTGCAGCGCTCGTCTCTTTCCTGATCGCCTCCGTCTTGCTCAAGACAAGCCGAAGCGGGCAGGAAGACGATCTGGAGTCCGCAACCGCCAAGATGAAAGAGATGAAAGCGAAGTCCAAAGGCGAAGACGCAGCACCGGCGGCCAATACGGTCAAATCCGCTGAAGAAGTGAACAAAATCGTTTTCGCTTGCGATGCCGGTATGGGCTCCAGCGCTATGGGAGCGTCCATTCTCCGCAGAAAAATGAACAAAGCCAATATTAAGGTGACCGTTACGAATACGGCCATCAACGATATTCCTGCGGATGCCGATATCGTTATCACCCATAACTCCCTGACCGATCGGGCCAAATTGAAAGCGCCGAATGCCGAACACATCTCGATCGACGATTTTCTGAAAAGCGCGGAATACGATGAGCTTGTGCAACGTTTGAGCAAATCATAAGCCGAGCCGAGGACGCAGCGCCGACGAATCGACCGTCGTCGCTACGTCCGTTTCTCGGAGAAAGGACTGCCGGCCATGATCGTCTCCAATCGACAGCGTCGCATATTGGAAGTGCTGCTGAACCGGCAAGGGGAAGTTACAGCCGGCGAGATCGCGGAAGAGGTCCAGATCAGCACAAGGACCGTTCATCGCGAGATGCTGGCGCTCGAGCTTCTCCTCTCGGAGCATCAATTGTCGCTGGTTAAAAAATCCGGCATCGGCATATCGATTCAAGGAAATGACGAGGACGTGGCCCGGTTTAAAAAGAAGCTCAGCCGTTCCGAAACCGCAACCTATTCTTCCGAGGAACGCAAAGTGCTCATCATATGCCGGCTGCTTGAGGAAGCCGAGCCCGTCAAACTCTTCGCGCTGGCCCACCAGCTGAATGCGGCGATTCCGACGATCAGCCGCGATCTGGATGAAATCGAGCCGGAATTGCGCAAGCACGGTCTGGAATTGGTCAGAAGAAGAGGGTACGGAGTGGAAATAACCGGCGACGAGTCCGCCAAACGCCACTTGATCGGAAGGTTGGCGCAGGAATATTTGGACGAATCCGATCTGTTCGGAACTTCTTCCGAGCAATCGTCCCCGTGGCCCGTTACCCGGCAATTGCTTCGCATGGTCGGCAAAACAATTTTTGTCCATCGAGAAGCTGCTGTGGAAATGGAAGGAGGGGTGGCCGAACCGGCTGCCGGAGGCGGCATACACGCGTTTGCTTATCCGGCTTTCCGTCGCGGTCACGCGCATGCAGCAAAATCACTGGATCAACCCCTCCGACCGGATGGTTGCAAGCGCGGGGGAACGGCAACCTCATCCCAGGCTCGAACGCTTTATGGAAGCCTTCGAACTGGAGTGGCCGGAAGCGGAGAAGGAATATGTGCAGAAGCTGCTCGACGACGTGGAGGAATATGCCGCCGATGATTCCGCGATACTGCTCGAAAAGTACGGATTGGAGCTGGCGGAGACGGCCGTCGATCTGATCCGGGCGGTAGGGCGCCGGATGGACATTCCGTTCGACCAGGACCGCTCTCTGCTGGACGGACTCATCCGTCACCTGGGCCCCGCTTTGGAACGGCTGCGCGAAGGCAAGGCCATCCGCAATCCGTTGCTTGCGCAGATCAAAAAGGATTACGAGCCTTTGTTTGCAGCGGTCAGAGAAGCCGCAGATGAAATATGGCGGGATCTCGTCGTGCCGGATGAGGAAATCGGTTATCTCGTCATGCATTTCGGAGCGTCCGTAGAACGGTGGCAGCTGTTTCCGCGAAACGTGCGGGCTTTGCTGGTCTGCACGAGCGGCATCGGCTCCTCGAAGCTGCTTGCGGTCCGTATCCATAAGGAAATTCCGCAGATCGAGCTGGTCGGACATTACTCGTGGTACGAAGCCGCGCGGATTCCGCAAGATCGGTATGACCTGATCATCTCGACGGTCGATCTTCCGGTGGAGCCGGATCGCTACATCAAGATCAGTCCGTTGCTGACCCGCGAAGAGAAGGAGAAGCTGCTCGCCTATATCCGCACGATTGCCGCGAACAAACCGTCGCCATCCGCCGTTAAGCCGTCGGACGATCATGGGCCGTGGGAGCGGCTGAAGCTGATCAACACCTACACTTCGGCAATCGTGCAAGTGCTGGATTCGTTTGCGGTATATTCGCTCGATCTTGCGGGCGGAAACGATCATTTGCAAGCCGTATTGACAGCCATTCTGGCCAGGCTGCCGAAAGGGATGTTGCAGCGGGAAGAGACGATCGTGGAGCGGCTCATCCAGCGGGAGAAATACGGCAGCCAAATCATCCCGGATTCGAAGCTGGCTTTATTCCACACCCGAAGCGAGTGGGTGCGCAAGCCGGTCGTGTCCCTGTTCCGCTTGAGCGCTCCTCTTATGCTGGGTCCCGACGGAACGTCCGAAGTCCGCCAAATTTTGCTGATGCTCGCGCCTCAGTCGTTAAGCCGTCCAATCCTGGAGGTGTTGAGCGAAGTCAGCGCCATGCTGCTGCTGCCCGAGACGATCCGGCTGCTGGAGGAAGAGGAGGCGGACAAGATCAAATCCTTCCTTTCGCTGGAGCTGGAAACCTTCTTGAGAACGAAATGGGAATGGAGAGAATAGACATGAGCATTTTGTCCAAAGAAAAAGTGAAGCTGAATGTAAAGGTTCAAGATAAAGTTGAAGCGATCCGGCTTGCCGGCCAACTGCTCGTCGACGCGGGACATGTGCCTGCGGCTTACATCGACAAAATGATCGAGCGGGAAAACGTGTCTTCTACTTACGTCGGCGGGGGGCTTGCGATGCCTCACGGGACGAACGATGCCAAAGAACTGATCCGCTCGACGGGCATGTCCGTGCTGGTCGTTCCGGACGGCGTCGAATTCGGCGGCGAAACGGCATATCTGGTCATCGGGCTCGCAGCGGTGGGTGACGAGCATCTGGAGATCCTCTCCGGCGTTGCCGCTATCGTATCCGAGGAAGACGACATGAAGCGCATTTTGCAATCCGCTTCGGAAGAAGAAGTGATCGCGATCTTCGAAGAAGGGATGAGCGCATGAAGGCCGTTCATTTCGGCGCCGGCAATATCGGCCTGGGCTTTATCGGGCTGCTGCTGTCCCGTTCGGGATTCCATGTGCAATTTGTCGACGTCGATGAAGAGCGTGTGAACCTGTTGAATCAGCGGGGAGAATACAAAGTTACGCTGGCGAACGAACAAGCCGACACAACGGTGGTGCGGAACGTTTCGGCCATTAACGGCAAAGAGAGCGACCGGGTGGCACAGGCCATCGCCGAAGCGGATCTGGTGACGACGGCTGTCGGTGTTAACGTCTTGCCCTATATCGCGGAGACCATCGCCAAGGGCATCGAGCTTCGACTGAAAGGAGCGGCCGGGCCGCTTACGGTTGTCGCCTGCGAGAATGCGATCGGCGGAAGCACGCAGCTCAAGGAACATGTGTACGGGCATCTTGCCCCGGAAGTCAAAGAGCGGGCCGCTGAACGTGTCGCTTTTCCGGATGCGGCGGTGGATCGGATTGTACCGCTCCAGCAAAGCGAGGACAAGCTTCATGTGACGGTAGAGCCTTTTTTCGAATGGGTGGTCGACCGTTCGGTCCTGCCCGAAGGATACCCTGTTATTGAGGGCGTCCATTACGTCGACAAGCTTGGGCCTTATATCGAGCGCAAGCTGTTCACGGTCAATACGGGTCATTGCTGCGCCGCCTACCACGGTTACCTGAAGGGTTATTCCACCATTCAGGAAACGATGCGCGATCCGGATATCGTGGCCGAGATTCGCGGCGTGTTGAGCGAGACCGGAGCCGTCCTGGTCAAGCAATACGGTTTTGACGAAGCGGAGCATCGCCGGTATATCGACAAAATCGTGGAACGATTCCGCAATCCGTACCTGACCGACGAAGTCGTCCGCGTCGGCCGCTCGCCGATCCGCAAGCTTTCGCCGAACGACAGGCTTGTTCGCCCGGCGATGACGGCATACTCGCTCGGGATGGAAGTGCCGCATTTGACGAATGCGATTGCGGCGGCTTTACGGTTCGATTACCGGGAAGACCCGGAAGCGGTCCAATTGCAAGAGACGTTGAAGGAACAGGGGATTCACAAGACCCTTACCCAATATACGGAAATACCGGAAAGCCATCCCCTTCACGGCAGGATCGTCGCAGCCTATGAGTCGCTCAAGCATCAGAAATAACCGCCAAGGAGGGTGTGGACGTTGACACAGCAGTTGAAAGGAATTGGAGCGTCGCCGGGGCTTGCCATTGCCAAAGCGATCGTTTTAAGCACGGAAACGTATATCCCGGAGAGAAGCGCGGTGGAACAGCCCGAACTCGAATTGCAGCGTTTCCGGAACGCGGTCCGGGAAGCACGGGAAGAGATCGAGCGAATCCGGGCGGCGGCAGAAGAGAAGCTCGGATCCGAGAAAGCGGAAATTTTCGAAGGGCATCTGCTTATCCTGGAGGACCCGGATCTGATCGACGTCATCGAGGACAAGATCAGGGAGGAAGCGGTAAACGCCGAATATGCGCTCTACGAGGTGTCCCAATCTTTCATTGAGACGCTGAGCCAGATGGAAGACGAATTGCTTCGGGAACGGGCGGCGGATATACGGGATATATGCGGACGGGTAATGAACCGTTTGCGCGGCATCGAAGGCGGCGACCTGTCCCAATTGACGGATGAATGCATTATCATTGCCGAGGATTTGACGCCTTCCGATACCGCTCAGCTGAATCTGGAGGCGGTGCGCGGGTTTGTAACCGAGATCGGCAGCCGCACGTCGCATTCGGCGATTATGGCCCGCTCGCTGGATATTCCCGCGATTGTGGGTGTCGGGCCCGATCTGCGGAACATTGAAGCGGGCGCCCTTGTGGTGATGGACGCTTCCGAAGGCATTCTCGCAGTCGACCCGAGCCCGGAGGAGCTTGCCTTGTTCAAGGAGAAGAAAGCCAAGTACGACCGGCGCAAGGCGGAGCTGGCCCAGTGGGCGAGCCGGCCGACGATCACCGCGGACGGCCAACGCATCGAGATTGCCGCGAATATCGGCCAGTTGGAAGATGTGCAGAAAGCGCTGGACAACGGCGCCGAAGGGATCGGCTTGTTCCGCACGGAATTCCTCTACATGGGCCGCAGCGAGCTGCCGACGGAGGAAGAGCAGTTCAACAGCTACAAATACGTGCTGGAGAAAATGGCCGGCAAGCCGGTCGTGATCCGGACGCTGGACATCGGCGGGGACAAGGAGCTTCCTTACCTGGACCTGCCTAAGGAAAGCAATCCGTTCCTCGGCCAAAGGGCGCTCCGCCTGTGCCTGGAACGGCAGGATGTCTTTCGCACCCAGCTTCGTGCGCTGCTGCGGGCAAGCCGCTACGGCAATTTGAAAATCATGTTCCCGATGATTGCCGTACTGGACGAGCTGCTGGAAGCGAAACGTATACTGGAGGAGGAGAAACGGCAGCTGACGGCCTCCGGCGTGGAGGTGTCCGACTCCATCGAAGTGGGCATGATGATCGAAGTGCCGTCGGCAGCTATTTCGGCCGACATCTTTGCGAAGGAAGTCGACTTTTTCAGCATCGGGACGAACGATCTGATTCAATATACGATGGCCGCCGACCGGATGAACGAGACGGTGTCCTATCTGTATCAGCCCTGCCATCCGTCTATCCTGCGGCTGATCCGCAGCGTAGTCGAAGCGGCAAGGCAAGAAGGAAAATGGGTAGGCGTATGCGGCGAGATGGCAGGCGACCTGACGGCGATTCCGCTGCTGCTTGGCCTCGGCGTCCAAGAGCTCAGTATGAGCGCCGGTTCGATCCTTCCTGCCCGGGAGCTGGTCGGACAGCTGTCCCGGAACGAATGGGAGACCTTGTCCGGACAATCGCTTGCCATGCGCGGGCAGCAGGAAGTTCAATCCTTCGTGCAGGACCATCGGAGAGGAGTTTAAAACACCATGATCACGAAAACATTCAAGATTATGAATCCGGCCGTTTTCACGTCCGCCCGATCAAAACTTTCGTGCAGGCGGCCAGCCAGTATCCCTGCAAAGTAAACGTCATAAACAAAGGGAAAAAGGTGAACGGCAAAAGCTCGCTCAGCATGCTCACCCTCGGCATCGCGGCCCAGGACGAAGTAACGCTGGAAATCGACGGCGAGCAAGAAGAAGAAGCGATGAAGACATTGGGCGATCTGCTCGTGCAAATTCACGAATAACAAGGTTACGATCGGCCAAGTAAAGTTCAAGGGCACCTGATTCGCAGGTGCCCTTGAACATTTGGCTTATTCCTTTGTCTCGATTCGGGCAAGCTCTTTGTGCACGATCGGGGCGACTTTGGTGCCGAGCAGCTCGATGGCGCGCATCACTTCGCGGTGCGGCAGCGTGCCGACGTTCACATGCAGGAAGAAACGGGTAACGCCCAGGTTTTTGCGCAGCAGAATAATCTTTTCCGCGACATATTCGGGATCGCCGACATAGAGGGCGCCCCGAAGGCTGCGTGCGGCATCGTAAGTGGCGCGGGTATAAGGCGGCCACCCCCGCTCCCGCCCGATGACATTCATCTGGGCTTGCGTGGAAGGGAAGAATAGATCGGCAGCCTGCTCGGTCGTTTCGCCGACAAATCCGTGCGAATGGGTCGCGATCGGAAGCTTGTCGGGGTCATGTCCGGCCCGCGCAGCCGCCTCCTTATAGAGAGCGACTAACGGAGCGAATCGCTCCGGCATGCCGCCGATGATGGCGAATACGATCGGCAGCCCCAGCGTTCCGGCCCGGACCGCCGATTCCGGATTCCCGCCGCTTGCGATCCATACCGGCAGCGGGTTCTGAACGGGTCTGGGATAGACACCGAGATTATGGATGGCGGGACGGTGGCGGCTGCCGCTCCACGTTACCTTCTCCGAGGATCTGATCGCAAGCAGCAGTTCCAGCTTTTCCTCGAACAATTCGTCATAATCGTCCAGGCTGTATCCGAACAGCGGGAACGATTCGATGAACGAACCCCGGCCCGCCATAATTTCGGCCCGGCCGTTCGAGATGCCGTCAAGGGTGGAAAAGTCTTGAAATACGCGTACCGGATCGTCTGAAGACAGGACCGTAACGGCGCTTGTAAGCCTGATCCGCTTCGTCATGGCAGCCGCTGCCGCCAGCACGACAGCGGGTGCGGAGCTAGCGTAATCGGCCCGATGATGCTCTCCGACTCCATAGACATCGAGACCGACCTGATCGGCCAGTACGATCTCCTCAACCGCTTGGCGCAGCCGTTCGGCATGGCTGATGACTTTCCCTGTCGCCGGGTCCGGTGTCGTCTCCAAAAAGTGCTGATTCCAATTTCCATCGTCTTTTTATGATCGGCCATTGTGACTCGCCTCCTTTATTACTCTCTATTTTACTTAATTATTTACGGTTTCTCAAATTTAGTAAGTAATTTGTCTGACAAGCACCGCCAGACGGATTGTGACGGGCGTCGTTTTATTATATGATTAGGATGGCCTTCGGGAGTAACGGGGCTAATTGACGGAATTGATGTGGAGGACGCGATGTATCCCAGAGATTTGAATTATAGAATGCCGGCGGAATGGGCGCCGCATATCCGCACGTTTATATCCTGGCCGGTGCGCGATTCGATGTGTTATCCGGAGCAGTACGAGCAGGTGTGTCAAGGTTATGCGGAGATTATTGCGGCGATCGCCGAGTTCGAACCGGTCACGGTGGTGGTCAATCCGGACGATCTGGAGAAGGTCAGCCGGTTGTTCGCCGATAACCGGATCGAATGCCTGCCCATCGAGCATAACGATGCCTGGCTGCGGGACAACGGACCGACCTTCGTCGTCAATGACGAGGGCGGCCTGGCGGGCGTCAACTGGCGCTTCAACGCATGGGGCGGCAAATATTCGCCATGGGATCTGGACGACGCGGTGGCCCCGCAAATATTGCGGCATGTCGGCGTCCGGCAATTCGATGCGCCGCTTGTCATGGAAGGCGGCTCGATTCATACGGACGGCGAAGGCACGCTGCTGACGACGGAAGAGTGTCTGCTGAATCCGAACCGGAATCCGCAGCTGAGCCGCGAGCAGATCGAAGCGCATTTGCGAAACTTCGTCAATGCGGAACGGATCATCTGGCTGAAGCGCGGGCTTAGCGGCGATGAGACGGACGGCCATGTCGACAACGTCGCCTGCTTCGCGGCGCCGGGCAAAGTCATCCTGCAAGTATGCGACGATCCGGACGACGAGAATTACGCGATCACGCAGGAAAACCTGAAAATTTTGCAGGAGGCGGTCGACGCGAAAGGGCGCAGGCTCGAGGTTATCCCGATTCAGCAGCCGCCGAAGGCGTTTTATGACGGCTCGCGGCTGACGCTCAGCTATCTGAATTTCTACTTCGTTAACGGCGGCATTATTTTGCCGGTGTTCGGAGGCGCGGCGGAGGAGACGGACCGGATGGCGCAGCAAGTGCTGAGCGAGACGTTCCCGGATCGCCGAATCCGCACGGTGAACGGCATGGCCATTATCCGCGAGGGCGGCAATGTCCACTGCACGACCCAGCAGATGCCCGCCGGACGCGCGTAAACACGTCAAGATCAAGCATTCGCAAGGAGGAGCGGCTATGAGAAAGGTGAAGGTGGCAGCGACACAGATGAGCTGCTCGCACAACAAGGAAGAAAACATCGCCAAAGCAGAGTCGCTGGTCAGGGAGGCGGCAAGGCAGGGCGCGCAAATTATACTGCTGCAGGAGCTGTTTGAAACGCCGTACTTCTGCCAGAAGGAGAAGTCCGAATACTACAGCTATGCGACCGAACTGGAGGAGAATGCGGCAGTCCGGCATTTTCGAAAGATCGCGAAGGAGCTGCAGGTCGTGCTGCCGATCAGCTTCTACGAGAAGAAGAACAACGCCCGCTACAATTCGCTAGCGGTCATCGACGCAAACGGCGAGGTGCTCGGCAAGTACCGGAAGAGCCATATTCCGGACGGCCCCGGCTATGAGGAAAAGTTTTATTTCAACCCGGGCGATACCGGATTCCGCGTGTGGAAGACGCGCTACGCCAAGATTGGGGTCGGCGTCTGCTGGGATCAGTGGTATCCCGAGGCGGCGCGCTGCATGGCGCTGATGGGAGCCGAGCTGCTGTTCTATCCGACGGCAATCGGCTCGGAGCCGCACGACAGCTCGATCGACTCCAAGGATCATTGGCAGACGTGCATGCTCGGCCATGCGGCGGCGAACCTCGTGCCGGTCATTGCCTCCAACCGTGTCGGGGTGGAGGAGGACGACGATTCGAGCATTACGTTCTACGGCTCGTCCTTTATCGCCGGACCTCAGGGCAACTTGGTGGCGGAAGCGGGACGGACGGAAGAGACGGTGCTGACCGCCGAATTCGATCTGGACCTTCTGGAGACGCAGCGCATCGAGTGGGGCATTTTTCGCGATCGACGGCCGGACCTGTACAAAATCATCACCTCCTACGATGGCGAGCTTCGATTCGATTAAGTAACGGAACCATATGAAAGCAACGCAAGGGAAAGCATGTCCTCATCCCGTAAAGGGAGGGCATGCTTTTTTGCTTGTAATTCCCGATCGGAATGAAAAAATGCAGGGAGGTTAAAATAGACCAGCAATCAAAAATTGATCCCAACTTTGGATGTGATCGGAAAGTGAACCCGGACAACAAACTGAGCTTTGCGCAGGTTTTTATGATGCTCATGCTGATGAACGGCCTGGCCTGTCATGTCATTGTCAACCCGATGATTCTCGATGCCTCGGGAAGGGACTCATGGATAACGGTTCTGGTGACCGGTATCGTGTTACTCGTATGGATGATGCTGCTCGCTTTCATCATGCGCAGATCGGGACAACAGGAATTCAAAACATGGCTCGCCCGCCGGATATCTCCTGTCGGAGCCTGGCTTCTAATCCTTCCGGTATGCGTGCAAATGTATCTGATCGGCGGCATGACGGTTGTTCATACGACATCCTGGCATATTACCAATTATTTGCCGGCAACTCCCAAGCTGCTTCTGGTAATCGCATTGGTGCTGTTCTGCTGTTTTATTGCGCTTTGGGGCCTTAACGTCATCGCCATACTTTCCGGCGTGTTGCTTCCGCTCGTTGTGGTGCTCGGCATCTTCGTAGGCAGCTTCAACGCCCCGATGAAAGATTATGCCTTGCTGCGTCCGATCCTCGAGCACGGCTGGGGACCGGTCTTGGCCGGCATGGTCTATGCGGGCGCCGGATTCGTCGAGTTGGTGGTGCTGATCATCATGCAGCATCGGATCAAAACGAAAGTTCGTGTCTGGCATCTGCTTCTGTATGGTTTTATTACGGTCATCATTACACTGGGGCCGATTATAGGGGCCATAACGGAATTTGGTCCCGAAGAAGCCGCCAACCAGATGACGTCCCCTTATGAGCAATGGCGGTTGGTGCGGATCGGACTATACGTCGAGCATCTCGATTTTCTGTCGATTTTCCAGTGGTTATCCGGCGCTTGCGTTCGGATTAGCCTGTCTGTCTATTTGTTTGTCGAAACGCTGTCGATCCGTAAAGACCGCGTTCGCGGATGGATCATCATTGCGGTCACCGCGAGCTACATTCTGTTGTCTTTAATTCCCATTAACGAATACTCCTTTTATTTGTGGTTGTATCGTTACTATATGCCGGTTTCCCTGATCGTCATCTTGACCTTGTCCTTTTTTGGATGATCGTCGCATTGTTTTCAAGACCAGTCCAGGAGGAGGCCACATAAACATGAACGCCCTGACACAGAAGGATCGATGGACGGAACAAAAGCTGCGGGATCTGTTCGCAGGCTCGGCCGACGTGGTAATCCAGACTTGCCGGTACGGCGAGCAGGAGATTCTGGAAGTTGTCATGGTGTATGCCGAAGGGCTGTGCAACAGCCAGGAAATCGGCAAGACCGTCTTTCCGGAATTGAAGAAACTGTACAGGCTGCAAGGCTCGTTCGATGATCCGCTCGTCAAGTTATCGAGTTCGCTGCCATTGAGGGCGTTAGGCGGCGCTTCGTCGGATCAGCTGGCCGAAGCTGTGTTTCAGGGGGATTTGCTTCTCCTGTTCGCGAAAGAGAACGTACTGTGTTCCATTGATTTATCGGACCGGCCGATGCGTCAGCCGCAGGAATCGAATACGGAAATATCGGTTAAAGGTCCGAAGGACGGCTTCGTCGAGGATATTGCCGTCAATATCGCCTTAATCCGCAAGCGGCTTCGAGACCCGTCTCTGCATGTTGAGATTACGTCGATCGGACGAAGAACGAAAACCAAGGTCGGGCTGATGTATTTCCATGACATCCTCGATCCCGCTGTGCTGAAGGAGGTGCGCAGCCTGCTTAGCCGACTCGATGTCGACGGCCTTTTCAGCATTTATCAGCTGGAGGCGGCCTTGACCAAATCGAAGTTCAACATCCTCCCGCTGATGGACTTTACCGGAAGGCCCGATTATGCCGTCTCCAGTCTGCTTGCCGGTCGATTTGTGCTCATCGTCGACGGCCTGCCGATGGTGCTGATCGCTCCGGCCACCTTGTCGTTTATTTTGAAATCGCCGGAAGACACGCATTTTAATTACACCTATGTCTCGTTTGCGCGGGTCATCCGAATTATCAGCTTGTTTCTGTCCATCTTTCTGCCGGCGATTTGGGTGGCGCTCATGGCCTTTCATCCGGATCAGGTTCCGTTCCGGATTTTGGCGACCGTCTCGGTCACGCGCATGGGGGTACCGCTTTCCGCTCCTATGGAGATGTTTCTGCTGCTGATGTTGCTCGAGATCTTTCGGGAAGCGGGAGTGCGGCTGCCGAACGCGATCGGTCAGACGTTAACGTCCATCGGCGGTCTGATCATCGGCGATGCCGCCATTCGTGCAGGTCTCGTATCGCCTTCGGTTGTTGTTGTCGGCGCGATTACGGCGGTATCGGGCGTTACCCTGGTCAATCAGTCGCTCAGCACCCAGGTCAGCATTTTGCGTCTGTTTTTCTTTATCCTGTCGGCTCTTCTCGGGATGTACGGGGTTATCTTGGGCATGGTTCTGCTTCTGGCTTACATGAGCAGCCTAAGGTCTTTCGGCGTCGGTTATCTGATTCCGTTGTCACCCATTGTGGTCAAGGATTTGGTGGTATCTTTTTACGGGTGCCGTGGTTCATGATCAAGAAAAGACCCGGGTTTCTGCATACGATTGACAGCGACCAGAAGGGGGAGGGGAGAAAATGAAAGCGGTCCGGCAACTGAGAGCTTCCTTGCTCATGCTCGGCCTGCTCAGCGGCTGCACGAATATGTCGGATATTCAAAATATGGCCTATGTGACGACGCTCGGGGTCGACTACGTGAACGGCCGGTGGGTATCCTATGCGCAAATCCACAACTTTACGAGCCTGGCCCGCACAGAACAGCTGGAAATCGGAAAAGCGGTCCCAGTTTGGGTCGGCAGAGGAGAAGGGGAGTCGCTGACAATGGCGCTGGCGAATACAAGCACGGCTTCGCAGATGCGTTTGTTTTGGGGGCATGTTCATGCCGTCGTGTTGTCGGAAAGAGTGCTCAGGCAAGACTTGGCCGAAGTGTATGCCGCAATAAACCGCTACCGGGAAGTGCGATATAACGTTCTCATTTACGGTACGAAGCGGAAGCTTACCGACATCCTGATTCAGAAATCGCTGCTGAATTTGCCGCCGCTGGATTCAATCATGTTCACGGCGACCCAGACGAACTCGCCCAGATCGTTCATTCTCCCTTCAACCGGCAATCGCATAATTGCGAATTTGAACGAGCCTGGTGCGCCGGTATTTATACCGTCCATCGATATCGAGCCCGGCGATTGGTCTGAAGACAAGAAGAGCAGGCCGATGTTTAAAATTTCCGGCGCCTATTTCTTCCACAATTACAAGATGCGTGCATGGATGTCCGAGGAAGATCTGAGAGGGATGAGATGGGCGATGAAAGACTTGCAGGAGACCCCGGTTCGTATTCCCGGGGGAGACTCTACGGATGCCGTGCTGATGTATTCCCGACCGAAGCTATCGATTACACCGATTGTCAAAGGCAGGGAGGTTTACTACGATCTTCGCGTTCACGCAGACGGCTATGTGATTGAATTACTGGAGGATGTCCCGCTTCCCAGGTTGAAGAGCGAGACAGCCGGCGTAATACAGAGCGAAATCGAGACGACGTATCGAAAAGCCGTGGCGGCCAAGTGCGACCCGTTCAACCTGCAGGAAGCGTTATACCGCAAATATCCCCATACGTTTCGCCGTCTCTCTGAAAAACAGGATTTTATTTTAAAGCCGGATTCTTTGAGAAACATTCAGGTAGAGGTGCAAATTACAGGTCTGGGCAAGTACAAGGGCAGAGTCGTGAAGTGAACGCAGACGGGCGTCTTATGTGGAAAGGCGGGACGGCCAAGCGGAGGACTCCTGCGAAAAGGCGTTCTCCGCTTGGCGGGACTCATGAGGCCGGATCAAGCCGGATGCTGTCGGGACGGTCCCTGTCGTTCTGCGAGCGGCAGCGTAAACGAAAACGTCGAGCCTTTGCCTTTTTCGCTCTCCGCTTCGATCTTCGAGCCGTGCATGTCGAGAATCGTCTTGACGATAGACAGACCGATGCCGGTCCCGTTGCGCTTCGATCTCGCCTCGTCCGACTTGTAGAAGCGGTCCCATATGCGGGCGAGCGTGATGCAAGTTGGCGGCAGTAGGCGCGCAGTTCTGACAGATAAGGACCGACGGCCGCTTCAAATTCGGATGGAAACGGCATATTCGCATCTCTCCAGGCTCGTTTGGCCTTAGTTTAACAGCCGAATATGAACAAAATATGACGGACGGGGATGGCAAAAAAGAAGAGGCTGCACATGATGTGCGGCCTCTCGTTCGCGGCGCTTGCTTTCGCGATTTTTTCGTAGGGACGATCAGACCGATTGCCGGTTGCGCATCAGCATCAGCAGCCCGCCGGCGATAATGAGCGCCGCGGCGATGATCGGCTGTCCGCCCGACAAGCTGCCCAGAATGGAGCCGAGGGAGAAGATGGCGAAGAACAGGATCGACAGAACAGTTAAAATATTGATCGGGATGAGCAAATATTTATTGCGGCCGCCGAACCAATACAGTTCGAACAGACCGACCGCGACCGCGAATATAAATCCGGGCCACATGACGTCCCAGCTGTCGAACAGCATGGCAATCTGGCATATGATGCCGACCGTAAAGACGATGCCTCCCGGCACCAGCACGCCGACGGCCTGACGGTGCAGGACGGAGAAGTACAGCCAATGAAAAATACGCCTACCGGGATGACGAACAAGGTGGGCCAGAAATAGGCGAATATCGTCCCGGTGTTCAATTCGATATCGCCTCTCATAAACATAAACGCGCCCAGCAGGATCAGAATCGGGCCGAGAAAGGCACTCCGGTTCAAATTCAACACATTCACTCCCGTTTCCATCGGATATGGATTCCAGCATACCACGGCATTCCCAAGTTGTCTTCCTGCCGCGGGAAGAATGAAAAATCGGGCTGGAGACCGATTTCTTGCGGAATAAAATATGCTGGCCGGGGGTTATTTTGCTTGCGCTAACAACTTCCAAGCCAAACCGGGCTGCAATCTTCTATAATAGAAAGACATACTGCAGACTTTGCCGGGGAGGAAGAGGCGATGATCGGACTGTTGCCGTTAATGCTGGAGCGGGTCGGCATTTTGTTAATTATCGTATTTCTCGTATCCAGAATGAAATCGTTTCGGAACATTATCCGCCACGAGCACGGCTATAAAGAAAAGATGGCGCTGATCGCCGTGTTCGGCACGTTCGGCATCATCAGCAACTATACCGGGATCGAAATTCGCGACGGCGAAATTTTGACGGTCGTATGGCAAATCGCCGTCGCCGATGACGGCGCTATCGCGAATACGCGGGTGCTGGGCGTCGCGCTCGGCGGATTGCTGGGCGGCCCGCTGGTCGGAACCGGCGCCGGTCTGATCGCCGGTCTGCACCGGCTGACGCTCGGGGGCTACACGGCCGTCGCCTGCGGCCTATCCACCATCGTGGCCGGCATCGCAACCGGCTTTATCGGCAATTACTTGCGCAAACGGGGACAAAACACGCCGTGGCGGGCGGTTGCGGTCGGCATCGTGATGGAATGCATTCAGATGGGCGTCATTCTGGCGATCGCCAGACCGTTCTCCGCCGCGCTCCAGCTGGTGGAAGTGATCGCCATTCCGATGATCGTGATCAACGGCTTCGGCACGCTGCTGTTCATGCTGATCATTCAGTCCATTTTCAGGAGCAGGAAAGAACGCGCGCCTTGCAGACGCAGACCGCACTGAGCATCGCGGACCGGACATTGCCGTATTTCCGCCAAGGCTTGAACGCGCATTCTTGCCGGGAGGCGGCGAAAATCATTCTGCAAGCGACCAACGCCGCCGCCATCGCCATTACGGACCGCGAACGCGTGCTGGCGCATATCGGTGCGGGCTCCGACCATCATATTCCGGAACAGCGCATCGTGACCCGGTTGACGCGCAATGTGCTGGAGCAGGGGCGCATTCTGAAGGCGAGGACGAAGGAGGAAATCCATTGCTCCAGGCCGGACTGTGCGCTGCAGTCGGCGATCGTGCTGCCGCTTCGCGTTCATCAGAAGACGGTGGGGACGCTCAAGCTCTATTTTACGGAAGCGAGCCAGATGGATCTGGTGGAGCAGGAGCTGGCCGAAGGGCTGAGCAGGCTGTTCTCGACGCAGCTGGAGCTGGCCGCCGCCGAGCAGCAGAGCAAGCTGCTGCAGGACGCGGAGATCAAGGCGCTGCAAGCGCAGGTGCATCCGCACTTTCTGTTTAATGCGATCAACACGATATCCGCGCTGTGCCGGACCGACCCGGACAAGGCGAGGAAGCTCTTGCTGCAGCTCGGCGTGTTTTTCCGCAGCAATTTGCAGGGCGCGCGCCATACCCTGATCCCGCTGCATAAGGAACTGGAGCATGTGGAAGCTTATATATCGCTGGAAAAAGCGCGTTTTCCGGGAAAATACAGCGTCGATTTCCGCATCGAGCCTTCGCTTGGCGAGGTGATGGTTCCGCCGTTCACGCTGCAGCCGCTGGTGGAGAACGCCGTGCGGCACGCCTTTGCCGGCCGGAAGGAAGGATTGATTACGATTCGGGCTTACCGCGAGCGCGACCGCATGGTGCTCATTACGGAAGACAACGGCAACGGCATACCCGCCGATGTGGTTGGCCGGCTCGGCAAGCAGGCGGTCGAATCGAAGGAAGGCACCGGAACGGCGCTGGTCAATATTGGCAAAAGAATCGAAGAGCTTTACGGCGGCGAGGCGGTGTTCCGGGTCGAAAGCGAACGGGATGCCGGTACGAAAGTTTTCATTTCGCTGCCGCTCAGCCAGGAGAGTGGGAGGGGTCTGCATGTTGAGAGCGTTCATTGTGGATGATGAGCCGCTGGCCAGAGACGAACTGGCGTATATTTTGCGTCGGACCAAACGGGTCGATGTGATCGGGGAAGCGGAAAGTCTGGAGCAGGCTGCGGAACAGATCGGGCAATATAAGCCGGATGCCGTCTTTCTGGACATACAATTGGCCGAGGACAGCGGGCTGGAGCTGGCGGCGCGGCTCGTACGCGATGACGAAAGACCCGATATCGTGTTCGCCACGGCGTACGACGAGCACGCCTTGAAGGCGTTCGAGCTGAACGCGGCCGATTATATTTTGAAACCGTTCGACGAGAGCCGGATCCGGCAGACGGTCGAGAAGCTGATCCGATTGCGGGATGCGCGGGATGCCGTCAGCACACGCAAGGCCGCTCCGCAGTTGGCGCCGGAACGGACAGACAAGCTGGCCATCATGGTCGATGATCGCATTCTGCTCGTTCCGGTAAGCCAGATTTTGTATATCGGTTCCGAAGAAGGCAAGACGGTCATCGCAACGGAAAGCGGGCAAAAGTATACGGTGGCCGAACCGCTGGTCGTTTTCGAGCAGAAGCTGCGGAATACGCCTATCGTGCGTGTCCACCGCGCCTATCTCGCGAATATGGACGGCATTGTGGAAATTCAGCCGTGGTTTCATTCAACATACAACCTGATGATGAAAGACGGCTCGAAGGTGCCGGTCAGCCGGACGTACACGAAAGAATTGAAGCAGCTGATCGGCTTGTAAAAGGGGATGGCCGGCTGCGTTCCGGCCCTCGCATTTTGAATTTCAGCTCCCGGCCTTGACCTTTTATCCTGAAAACCGCGAAATAGCGCTTTCATTTTGTATGATGGATAAACAACCAAGGTCAACGAAAGGACGGGACATTGTTATGAATGCGATTACAATTGTCATCGGATCGATTTGTATCCTGATGATCGCATACCGGATATACGGGACATTCATGGCGGCCAAAGTATTGAAGCTGAACGACAATCAACCTACGCCGGCGCATACGTTGAACGACGGCAAAGATTACGTGCCGACGAACAAATGGGTCGCCTTCGGCCATCATTTCGCCGCTATCGCCGCGGCGGGGCCGCTCGTCGGTCCGATACTGGCCGCGCAGTTCGGTTATCTTCCGGGCTTGTTGTGGCTGCTCATCGGAGCTGTCATCGGCGGCGCCGTGCACGATGCCGTCGTGCTTTATGCCTCGATGCGCAAGAGCGGCAAATCGCTGTCCGAAGTGGCCAAGGAAGAGCTCGGGCCGGTCGCCGCATTTTGCACCGGTTTGGCGATGCTGTTTATTATTACGATTACGATGGCCGGTCTTTCGATGGTCGTGCTGCATGCGCTGGAGCGCAATCCTTGGGGGACGTTCGCCGTCGGCATTACGATTCCGATCGCGATGGGTGTCGGACTGCTCTACAAGAAGACGGGCAATTTGAAACTGTCCTCGACGATCGGCTTCATCCTGCTCATGGCCGGCGTTTTTATCGGCCCGGCGATTCAGGAGACGGCTTTCGGGCAAATGCTGTCGTTCGATACGAAGACGCTGGCGATCATTTTGCCTGTATACGCTTTCTTCGCGGCGGCGCTGCCGGTCTGGCTGCTGCTCGCTCCGCGCGACTATTTGAGCAGCTTTATGAAAATCGGCGTCTTTATCGCGCTCGTGGTCGGCGTCTTTATGATCAATCCGAGCATTTCCTTTCCGGCTTTGACGGAATTCGTGAACGGGGGCGGCCCGGTCATCGCAGGCCCTGTCTGGCCGTTCATCTCGATCACCATCGCCTGCGGCGCCATCTCCGGCTTTCATGCCTTCGTCGGATCGGGCACGACGCCCAAAATGCTGAACCGTTGGAGCGACATCAAAGTCGTCGGCTTCGGCGCGATGCTGGTCGAATGTCTCGTCGGCATCATGGCGCTTATTGCGGCGATCGCGCTGCAGCCGGCTGACTATTTTGCGATCAACTCCTCGCCGGAAGTGTTCCGGACGCTCGGCATGAGCGTCGTCGATCTGCCGAGGCTGAGCGAGGAAATCGGACTCAATCTGGAAGGGAGAACGGGCGGCGCGGTGACGCTGGCCGTCGGCATGACACATATTTTCACGTCGATTCCGTGGTTCGCCAACCTGGCGCCGTATTTCTTCCAGTTCGTGATCATGTTTGAAGCCGTTTTCATCTTGACGGCTATCGATGCGGGGACGCGCGTCGCCCGCTATCTGATCCAGGACTTCTTCGGCGAAGTTTACAAGCCGCTGAAGCGTGTCGACTGGATGCCGGGCAATATTTTCGCCAGCGCGCTCGCCTGTCTGATGTGGGGCTACCTGCTGTACTCTGGCGATATCGGCTCGGTATGGGCGCTGTTCGGCGTCTCCAACCAGCTGATGGCGTCCATCGGGCTCATCATCGGCGCGACCGTCATCCTGAAAATCGCCGACAAGCGCCGTTATATGCTGACCTGTCTGGTGCCGCTTGCTTACCTGTTCGCCACGGTCAACTATGCGGGCTATTGGATGATCCGAAACGTGTACCTCAATCCCGAAGCGGCCGGTTACAACGTACTGAACGGGGTGCTGTCGATCATCATGCTCATCCTTGGCGTTGTCATTCTGGTTGCGGCGATCCGCAAGTGGATTCAAATTCTAAGCGTGCCGGGCGCGAGACTGGAGGCAAGGTCGGCGTAAGCGCAGGCAAGACGATGCAAAGGCCATCCTCGGCGGATGGCCTTGTTTTATGTACGCCCGGCATGGGCGTCATCTCTACGGTGAAAGTCCTGAGCTATACGAAACCGGCATATACGCTGGCCGCGGCAAACCCGGTCCAACAATACACAGTTTGTGGAAGAAGCATTTCCAGTGCTAAAAAGGGTTTAACGGCTTGTACAGATGCAATGTTACTCTAACGAATCTCACAGGCCTTATGTTTGCCAAAAAGCTGCTTTTTAAATTTTAACGAATCTGAGCCACCTTATTTACGATTTATCGCCTGAATTTAATCACTTTTAAGCAAATAGCGT
>NZ_BOVJ01000074.1 GCF_018403665.1 Paenibacillus cisolokensis | reverse complement strand
GTACACGAGCAAAATCGGCACGGTGGCGACGACAACAGCGGCCATCTTGAGCGTTTCCGGCGGAATGCGCTCTTCGGACATCATCTCCTGCGCCGCGGCGCCTCCGGAAGCGGTCGAGGAGTCGATTAACATGTTTTGCAGCAGAACCTGTAGCGGCTGTTTCTCGAAATCGTTGATGTAGAGCATCGCCGTGAAGAACGTATTCCAATACGACACCGCGTAAAACAGCCCGAACGCAGCGAGCGACGGCAACGACAGAGGCAAAATAACGCGGATCCAGACACTGGCGTCGTTGCATCCGTCGATACGCGCCGCTTCTTCGAGCGACGACGGGATGCTGTCGAAGAAGCCTTTCATCAGCAACACATACCATCCGCTCGTCAGTACGGGCAGGATCAGGGACCATACGCTATTGATAAGTCCGAGTTCCCGAACGAGCAAGTACGGCGGGATGATGCCCGGATTGAACAGAGTCGTGAGCAAAATCGCGAGCATCAGGAAACGGCGTCCCTTCAGTCTGCGGCGGGACAAAGCGTAGGACAATCCCGCCGTGACGGCGAGGCTGAGCGCGGTGCCGACGGTCGCCAGAAACGCGCTGTTCAGTATCGCCCGGGGAAACGCATCCGTCGTGAACAAATATTGATAAGAGGCGAAGCTCCATTTCTTCGGCCATAAAATGACCCCGCCTTTGATGTATTCCGACGGATCGGTGAACGAAACGACAAACACGTAATATAGCGGGAAAAACGTGACGAGCGTAATAATCGCGAGCAGCGTCGCGTTCACGAAATTGAAAGCCCGGTCGGACGTTTGCAGCATCTATGCGGCACCTCCTTATGGATTTAATAAACGCCGTCTTCCCCGAACTTCTTCGCGAGACGATTCGCCGCGATGACCATGAGAAGACCGACGACGGACTTAAACAAGCCGACCGCCGTACTGAAACTGAACTGCCCTTGGCGAACTCCAAGCCTGTACACGTATGTGTCGAACACGTCGGCCACTTCTGCGACGGCCCCGTTCATCATGAGAAACACTTGCTCGAAACCGACGTCCATGACATGCCCGATCCGAAGAATGAGCAGGATGACGATGACCGATCGGATGCCCGGAAGCGTGACGTGCCAAATTTGGCGGAACCGCCCGGCTCCGTCGATTCGGGACGCTTCGTACAATTGCGGATCGATGCTGGCCATCGCAGCGAGAAACAATATCGTGCCCCAGCCGGCGTCCTTCCAGATGGATTGCAGCGTAAGCATAATCCAGAACAGCGACTTGTTCGTCAGGAAGTCGAACTTTTCATGGCCGAGAGCGACCAATACTTTGTTGATGACGCCGTCCCCGAGCGAGAAGAGCAAGAACGTTATGCCGACGATGATGACCCAGGACAAGAAGTGCGGCAGGTAGATGATCGACTGCACCATCCTTTTATAGAAGCGGTTGCGCACTTCGTTCAACATGACGGCAAGCACGATCGGCAGCGGAAAGAAAAACACGAGATTCAGAAAATTGATCGCGAGCGTGTTGCGCAGCAGCACCACAAAATCGGGATTGGAGAAAAAACGGCGGAAATGCTCCAGCCCGATCCAAGGACTGTTCAAAAAGCCCTGGAACGGGGAGTACTCCTGGAACGCGATCAGGATGCCCCACATCGGTACGTAGCGGAACAGCAAAAAGTACAGAATGCCGGGCAGCGCGAGCAAATACAGAAATTTGTCCCGTTTGACGCTTTTCCAAACGGAAGTGCGGCCCGTCACCAATTCGGATGCGTTGATGCGACGGCTGCTAGCAATCATGAAATCCCCCATTTCAGTCAAAATTCCCCTTTTCCATCGAGGCGCCACGTGTTGTTGTTAATTGTAAGCGTTGTTAAATGTAAGCGCACTCTTGACTTCCGACAAGGGGAACATTTTGCACGGCAATTTCCGGGCGTTGCACTTTTTTGCAGCCGGCCGCCAATACAGGCGATAGCCGATGGTACAAGGAAAGCCACAGGATGATTTCCGCCAAAGTGACGCCAATCACTTTGTGCAGGAAATCAAACTGTGGCTTTTATGAAGAAACGGATTCGCACGGCGTCTGTCCGCGGGGGTTAGCCGATTACCGCCACGATATTGCCGTTCGGGTCCTTCATATCATTTTTAACACGAAAGGAAAATGAATCAAGAGGAATCGATAACCCCTTGCCAATTGCTTTAATATAACTCTCCTTTAATGTCCATAACGTGTAAAAATAATCCTCTCTTTGTGTCGGCGTCCTTTTCATAATGTCTTTGTACTCAACAGTAGAAAAAAAACGTCTAGCAATTGAAATGTCGATAGGTTTAACGATTTCAATATCTATTCCAATGGGTGAGTTATCTAATGCACATACAACCCAGTTTCCAGAATGTGAAACATTGAAGAAAACATTCTCAACATTTTTTAGGAAAGGCTTTCCAAACGAGTTATAATAGAAAGTTATATCTTCATTAGAAAGATTCAACGATCGACAAAGCATAAATCTGGCTAACACATCCGCCAATAAAGACCGCTGGGCATCTTCAAACCTAACATTTTTAAGAATTCTATTTCTCTTTTCTTCTGAAACAAGTAATAGTAGAGATTCAAATTGTTGAATATCGAGGTTCTTTTCAATGTGTAATGCACAAATCTCGATCATAAACTCACCATTTAACCGGCATGGAAACTTGAATCTTAAATAAATTGGCATTTCCCAGTATAACTTAATGAATCTCTAATAATTGCTACATATCTTTCCTTATTAAAAAGCCTATGAGTAATAAACTTTCCATTAACGATGATATGAAAAGTACCATATGGCGAAGGTGCATTTTGCGCTTGTTCGTAGGATTCGATTTTTTCAAATTTCACAGTAACGCCACATTCAATCCCAGCTTCATAAATACTCTGGATAGCATTGTCAATGAAGGGGCATTGATCAGAGTATATCACAGTCACTCCATCCCCGTATTTTGCAGCACGCTCCTCCCACTTGTCTATAAAGGATGGAAGTTTTGCTTCCTTAAATTGTTTAACAACCATTTCAAAATAAGGGGGAGCCTTTTGAATAACTTTAAACCCGTGTTTTAAGAAAAAAGCTTTATCATTTACCCAAGGTTTTCTGCTTGTAACAATAACTATCCCATTGGTGCCCTTCGAATCCTCGATACATTCTTGCAATAAGATTCGTCCGTATCCGAAACCGGTTTTATTACGCGAAACCTGCAAACAATGAATGAACATGTAACCTTTGGCATCTACTGTCCTCCATGCGAATTCCCCAGGTACATATTCTATAAATCCTGCAGCTTCACCACTCTCATTTTTAACAATTTTCATTCGGAGGCCCTCATTGTATCTCTTATTAAACCAATCTATTTTTTTTCAATACCTGTCATATATTGATTTTTTATAGCGCAAAATATTCCCTCTTCGCGAACATTACCAGGGGTAACATCAATAATGTTATAGTTCAAAACTCACCACCACCTACCAAATAATAATAATAATAATATCAAGTTGATAATAGAAAAGTGTTTCCAAACCTACTTCGGGTTAATATTTAAATCCTTTTCGATTCCTACCCATTTCTTTATTGCAACTAGATGTGATCTGTAATGATCGAAAGTATTGAATCCTATATCAACCCAAAGAGGTTGTCCGTTTGTCCAACTGTATAATTCGCAATTATTAAGATCATCATCTTGATAAGTGTTAATATATGTGAGAACCTGAAAGTAAGATTCTTCGAAATCATCTAGAATTTTGTTAAACTCCACATCTTTGAATTTCATAAAAGTATCGTGGTTTAATTGATGAATCTTATCCCAAGTATAACCTGGTTCTGGAGTTTGTGGTATTTCCCCTTGATTTGATAATTGGATCCAACATATCAAACGTTTATTCCATGCAGTGAGGTGAGCAATAATATCCTTTATTGACCACTCCCCCTGAACTCCAGGTTTTTGAATCATCACTAATGGTAAACTTCGAATCACTTCTTGCAATTCGTTATATTTCGCTTTTATTTTCTCTAGCAAGAGCTTTTTTGTCATGTTTATTTCTTTGCAATTTTGCGAGAAAAATAGCATGTATCCTTCTGGATCTTTTATTTTAAATTCTAATGAGTGATAAAAAGTTAGATACATATCTTCGGGTTGGTAACCATGAAGAATAAAATGATTATACAATGCTTCGACATTGTCGCAATTCATAAATAATGTAAGTACATTGCTTGCTTCAATCGTTTTCTCTCTATCACTTTTACGGAAAAATGTCAGTTCAATGTTCTGATATTTCAAATGAGCCCAATCAATTCCCTCATGGTCGGAAAACTTTCTGACAATATCAAAACCCAATAAGCTTCGATAAAACTCAACGGCAGTATCAACATTCGCAACGCCGATATTTGCAACCATTTTGTTAATTCCCATAATAATACTCCATTTCTTTTGAGATAATTAGAAATATGTTATAGCTTTATTATTCTTAAAGAAGCGCTTTGATTAAACTTGTTGTTCAAAACAAAGTTTTTCTTTCAGTTGCTGTGTCAATACTTGTAAGGAAGTAACCCCTTCTTTCTCTAGCTCAATAACATCATGAAAACGATGGATGATCCTTTTTTTAATTCTTCGCTTCCAGTGTTACTAAGTTTGAATAATAGATTTGCTATTTTACGCCACTTATCTTTCGCTTCCTCATATATCATTTGGCAACTTTCAGTTTTAAGGAATGGCCATTTTTCTTTCAATTCTATACAAAATCTTACCATGCTCTCTCTTGACAATGTCATTCCACTTGGTCGATTTAACTGATAATAAAAATTGTATATTCTTTCGGTTTCTACACAAGAGATAAAATCATAGAGAAACTTTTCCATTCCTAATATACCGTAATATTCATTGTTAACAGAGTTTACTGATGTAAGACACTCAATCGTTGCCTGAATTCCTTCAAGTACAATTATCTTATCCTTTTTCCCCCAAATCAAACATTCGGTACCAGAATAATATATTATTATTTTTCCGTCCTTACTCACCGCTTTAGCAAATATCTGAATCGGTATCTTTCTTAAACCATTATCAAATATTACGATATGTTCAGCCTCTACTCCAAGAAAAACCACTAACCCCCACAAATGAGTTTTCTTATAGTAAACAGAGTAATCTAATTCATATTGATCAATCCATATCAGTCCAATCTTATAGGAATCAACAATTTCATTTAATAAGTTGTGGATGTTACAATTCACAGAGAATTCTTTTGATGATAATGGGGTATCAAGTTGCTTTTGTAAACGAGTGAATATATCATGCCAACTCCCATTAAGACCATGTACAACATTATTGGTTTCAGCAGATGGCGTATAGAAAAAACCTAAACACCCAAGCACACCCTGTAACCAGTTTTCTGTACATTTTAAACTATAATATGACAAGTAATTTCTTAGATTTGCTGTGAAACATAAAACACCTTTTTCAAGAGGAAATATAGAACTCTGCCTCATGAAATAACCTCGCTATTATTATACTTCGTTTTTCCTAACCCGGTCTTCGGCAATGTATTAACGAATCTAATGATTTGGGGCACCTTAAATAATGCAATACGACTTCGACAAAACTTGATTAACTCTTCTTCATTTAAATACGTATTTTTTCTTACAACTAGTGCTTCGATAACCTCTCCAAAATCAGAATGAGGCACTCCTTTTACCATCACCTCTTTGATGGAAGGATGGGAGAGCAGACATTTTTCAACCTCCAGTGGGTTAACTTTCATTCCTCCTATATTAATAATTCTATTTATTCTGCCCTTAATATAAATATATCCATTTTCTCCGATTTCTGCTATATCACCAGTTGTATACCAATCACGAAGAAAGGGTTTTTCCCCAAGGTAGCCTATAGATAATCCTTCACTTTTAACTTGAATCGTTTCTGTGCCTTGACTTCTATCCTTTATTACTTGAACTCTAACGTTCGCCAAAGGAGTGCCTACAGATTCAATATTTAAATCGGGATCCTCATGAAGATTCAAAGCAATAGTTCCTGTTTCAGAACTACCAAATTCTTGATGAATCACTTTTCCAGTAGAAGCAAAAACGTTTTAGCGACATCTCGCGGCAATGGGGCACCTGCAGAAATACAAAATCTAATAGGTTTTGACGATTTGAACGACCATCCCTTTAAAATCGGACAGTTCGATCACACCTTCCTTCGGCTGCAGCTTCCGGGACAGTTCGGTAGCGCTTGCCTCGTCGAGCTTGATCCGAACCTCGTTCTGACCTTGTTCGAAGCCCGGTTTCTCCCCCGGCTCAAAAACGACCCGAACATCCGGACCTGTCATCGAAAGAGACTTTCCTTTCAAAATGCGTCCCGCCAGCAGCTTGCCGACGATTCCGGCCTGCTTGGCGCCCAGCCTGAGCGCAGCCGGGGTCTTGCCCAGCAGACGCCTCTTGGCCGGCTCCCAGCCCAATTGATCGACATATAAAAAACCGGTGCTCGATCCGTCCCGTTCCATCCCCCTTTGCACCGCTTCGGCGACCGCAGGCACCCGCATGAAGGAATCCCGCGACAGATCCGTGATGTAATTCGGCATATGCTCCTCGCAAACATTCAGCATGCCGAGCGTATTCCACGTCTGCATCGCTTCGAGCTCGCAGCCTGTAATGCCGACCATTTGCAGAAACTCGACCTGCCCGTTCGGCGTGTCCAATGCCGGAAGCTCGGGATCCCGGACAAAGGCCAGCGCCGTCAGCTTCGTATCGGCCCCAAGGCAGATCGGGCCGTTGGCATCCAGGTAATCGCCGTTTCGGAAGACGTTGCCGCTTTTGAACACGTATCTCCCCATATTTTGCAGCAGGTTCATCGCCCAGGCCGGCGGTTCTTCCTCCGCTTCCCCGCGCGCAAGCCGAAAGGTCAGTTCGAATCCGTAGCCGCTGCGTTCGGGATCATCCGATTCCTTATCGTACAGCTCCGAAAACCCGAACGTAACAAAATGCCAATGCGGATAAGGCCGTTCCGCCTTGTATGCGCTAATGCCGTCGAGCGGGTCCCGGCCTCCCAGCATATAGGGAATAAGCGTCCCGTAGTGCTTCGGCTCCTGATCGCCGTAAATCTTCGACATGGCCCTTTCAATGGCATCCCATCCGGCAGCGTTCGCTTCTTCGCTCATCGTCGTTCCTCCCCGTTTTGTATCGCTTATTGTAACCAAAACCGATCCCTCTCTACTTTTATCGGTCTTTCATTCGCTTATAGAAGAAAACGCAATATAAAAACTTTTTAAAGAAATACATATTTTTGAACACTTTGGAGCGCACAAACGTCATACATAGTAAAACGTAAAGGAGGAAAATCATGGGCAAAAACGTTCATGGATTGTGGCCGCTTCGCTCGCGCTGACACTGCTTATGCCGACGGGGGCGATGGCGGCAACCGGCCAAAACGCCGGAAAGGATTACGAGAATACGCGCAAGGCCGCGGCGGAGAAAGCCGCGCTGCTGACGGAGACGTACGGCACGACAAGCGTTCAATATGCACTTATCGATCAGGGTAACATCGTCGTGTCCGGCCAATCCGGGCGAAATGATGAGGAAGGGAAAATCCCGCTGACCGCGGAAACGATGTACGGCATCGGCTCCACCGGCAAAATGTTCGTGACGGCAGCCGTCATGAAGCTGGCGGACGAAGGCAAGGTCGATCTGGACAAGCCGGTCGTCCAGTACATTCCCGAGTTTACGATGAAGGACGAGAGGTACAAGCAGATTACGCCGCGCATGCTGCTCAACCATTCTTCCGGTCTGCGCGGTTCGACGCTGGCGAACGCCTTTTTGTTCGAGGACAACGACACGTACGCCCATGACACGCTGCTGGAGCAATTGAAAGGCCAGACGTTGAAGGCCGATCCCGGAGCCTTCTCGGTCTACTGCAACGACGGCTTCACGCTGGCCGAAATTTTGGTGGAGAGAGTGAGCGGCACCGACTACACCACCTTTATCCGCGAACATTTCACGGAGCCGCTCGGCATGTCCCGTACGGCGACGCCGCTCGACAATCCGGACCCGTCCGGGATGGCGGGCCTGTATTCCCCGACGATCAAAGGCCAGCTTCCGAACGAATCGGTGAACGTCATCGGAACGGGCGGCGTATATTCGACGGCCGAAGATCTGGTCCGGTTCTCGCAAATTTTCACCGGGCAGGTCGAAGGCATTCTGTCGGACGCGGCGGTGAGCGCGATGGAGCAAGAGGAATACAAGAAAGGGCTGTGGCCCGAAGAAGCCGACAACTCGATCGGCTACGGGCTCGGCTGGGACAGCGTGAACCTGTTCCCGTTCGGCGATTACGGCATCAAGGCGCTGGCCAAAGGCGGCGACACGCTGCTGTACCATGCCGCGCTCGTCGTCCTGCCCGAGCATAATATGGCCGCCGCCGTTCTCTCTTCGGGCGGCTCCAGCACGCTCAACCAATTGCTGGCCAACGACATGCTGCTTAATGCCTTGAAGGAAAAAGGAATAATCGATGCCATCAAGCCGGAGAAATCTTACGGCGAGCCCGTTAAAGCGGATATGCCGGAGGAAATGCGGGCTTACGCGGGCGTATACGCGGCCACGAGCCAATCGATCCGGGCCGATCTTTCCGAGGACGGCGAACTGTCGCTTTCCATCATTCAGTTGCCGGACTATCCCGCGGAGAAATACTTCTATACGGCGGACGGTTCCTTCATGAGCGAGGACGGCAGTACGAAAGTCGAATTCGTTACCGAAAAGAACGGCCGCACGTACATCTGGGTCCGGTCGTACGCCACGATTCCGGGTCTGGGGCAGACGGCGCTGTCGTATTACGCCGCCGAGAAGCTCGAGCCCCACGACGTTCCGGCACGGACGGCGGCCGCATGGAAGCAGCGCGACGGCAGCAAATATTATGTGGTAAACGAAAAATATACGTCGGCTGCGTATTTGCAGGCGCCCATCCTTCCGATCGATCTGACCGGCGGCCTGCCCGGATATTGGGCCGACCGGCAATTGACCGGCCCGGATTCCGCAGCCTCCAATGTGCAAATTCCGGGCATGAGCGGCCGGGACATTATGGAATTCAGCTTTGCGAAGCAGGGCGGAACCGAATATGTCGAAGCCGGAGGCAGCATCTTCGTTCACGAGAAAGCGGTGAAGCCGCTTTACGCCGGCAAGAAATCGGCCGCGACAATCCAGGCGAACGGTTACGCCAAATGGTATACGGTGCCCGATAAAGCCGCCGGCAAGACGTTGACGGTGAAGCTGCCGAAGAACGGCGCGTTTGTCGTATACGACGGCAACGGCGCAGTAATCGAGTTTTCCACGATCACCGGCAATAACAAGGTCGTGCTGCCGAAGGACGGCGTCATTGTATTCGCCGGCGACGCAGGCGCCAGATTCGAGCTTTCGTTGAAATAAACGAGGTTTAGCCCGACTCGCCGACCACGCCGACAGCACCTTGAACGAACATTTCGGACTGCCCGTTCCTCCGAACCGGTTCGCAGCCGCGACGGAACGACCGGCTGCCCGTCAGGGCACCGTTCGTTCCGCGCTCGTTCGGTCCGACACTCCGACGCTCCTATCCATCCATGGTGCGGATGACGCCGATACCGCTGACACCGCTGACACCGACACCGCTGACACCGACACCGCTGACACCGACACCGCTGACACCGGGCAAAAAATGCAAAAGTACAACTTTTTTACCCTCACTTTCACTGTTTCAGCGAAATTGCTGCGAAAGTACATCTTTCGGGGGAGCGAAACGGGCAATTCGCGCAAAAACGAAAAAATTCCTGCACAATCGCAGGAATTTTTGATTTTTCGACGGATTTCAAGGAAATTGATGCACTTTTGCAATTTTTTGACGCCCAGTGCTCCGCAAGTCCGGACCGAAACTTCACGGTTGCGTGCTGGCCGGATGGATAACCAGCGATTTCGCATCCGCCACATTCGTCAAATGCGAGAATCGCTCCAGGATGCCGATGTACCGGTTGACCGCTTCGAACCCGCCCTTTAACCTGAAAAGTAAGAATTGAGCCGCCCCGCTCAGCCGACGATGCCGCTGTGCTCGATCCCTTCGACGAGATAGCGCTGCGCGAACAGATACAATAGGATCAACGGCGCGATGATCATGAGCGACATCGTGTTCGTCAGCGTCGCGGTAAGCGGCTGCCCCACTTTCAGCCCGACGGTGGCGCCGTCCAGCATCAAGCCTTCGAAGCCGACGAGCAGCGCATTGGACAACAGCTTGATCTGGCTGTAAAACATGGTGGAGTAGAAGCTGTCCGTCCATTGCCAGGCGAACGAGAACAGCAGAACGGTCATCATCATCGTGAACGCCAGCGGCACGATAATCGCGCCGAACGTGCGGAACAGCCCCGAGCCGTCCACATAGGCGGCCTCTTCCAGTTCCTTCGGAATCCCCTTAAAGTACTGCCGCATAATGAGAATGTAAAGTCCGTTCTTGAAGCCGAAGCCGGTCAAGGACAAAATGGCCATTGGCCAGAGCGAGTCGGTCAGCCGGACGGTTCCGCCGAAAGCGGCCGAGATCAGGCCGAACAAATCGAAAAAGCTGAATTTCATATACAGCGAAATCATGTACGTCTGCGGCGGGATCAGAATTGTCAGCACGACGACGGCAAAAACGAGCCCCCTGCCCCGGAAGCGGAAGCGCGCAAGGCCGTAGCCGATCATCGTGCATACGATCATTTGCAGGACGCCGCACATCAAAGCGATGCCGAGCGTATTCGTCATGCTCTTGAAAAAATCGGTGTGCTCGATGACCGTCCTGTAGTTGAACAGCGTAAAATTCCGCGGAATAAACCGGACCGTGCCGTCGATCAGATCCTGGGCGCTCATAAAGCTGTTGGCCAGCTTGACAAGCAGCGGATAGACGATCAGAAACGCCAGACCGATCAGCAGCAAATAGCGGATCACAGTCCAGAACAAGCCGTTCGCATAACGCAAGGTCAAATATTTGTGCCGGAGTTTCTCGGACAGGGTCAACCTTCTACCGGGCAGCATCGTTCTGCCTGTCTGCAGCGCGCGCATGAAACTATCACTCCCTGTTCTGGTAAAATACGAATCGGCTGGCCACGAAGCCGATCACAAGCAAAAATACGGCCGCCACGAGGAAGTAGACCCAGGCCATCGCCGAAGCCGTTCCGTACCGGCCCATCTTCATCGCCGACGTGATGCTGTTCATGACCTGATTGCCGCCGCCTGTGAACGAATCGACGACCGAATAAATGATATTGACGAAAATGAGCGGGCTGATGAGCGGAAACGTAATTTTCCAGAAGCATTCCCAGCCCGAGCAGCCTTCGATGCGCGCCGATTCGTAAATCGACGTGGAGATCGCCTGCAAGCCGGCGAGGAAGATGAGAATCTGCACGCCCGAATGGTTAATGACGGCATAAATGTTCTCCGCGGCCCCCACCGTAATGTCGACCAGCGCGGGGCTGAAATCGAACATTTGCAGCATATATTTTTGATCTGCAAATTCGAGAGCAGCCCGTTCGAAGACTCCTCCATTATCGCCGTTCCCGTGTCGAGCGCCGGAATGCTCTGATAGGCGTTCATGATCGAGTTGCTCATGTCCGCCTTGTCGATGATGCCGGTCGCCAGAATGACCGGAACGAAGAAAATCGCCCGGAGCACCGCGCGCCCCCTCATCTTTTGATTGAGCAGCACGGCGATAAACAGGCTGTACATGACGAGAATCGGAATATCGAACAGCATGTTGCGCACCGCGTCGAACAGCTGGCGGTTGAATACGGGATCGACCCGCAGCACTTGACGGTAATTTTCGAGGCCGACCCCTTTCTCCGTATACCCGCCTTGCGGCAGCACATTCACTTCCATGAAGCTGAACCGGAACGAGTCGATGAAAATGCCGACGAACAGCAGCAGAAAACCGAGCACGAACGGGCTGACGAAGATCCAGCCGTACAGGTCGCGCTTCTGCGTCACGGTCAACCTTGACCATCCGTTCCATTTGAAGGCCGCAAACCGTTTCCTCATACCGATGATCCTCCTTGCAGGGGCTAGGGCCCGACGACGGCGTAATCGAGCGGTTCTACCCGGATTCCGTCGGCCAGGTACGCCTGGTCGCTGTAATTGACGATGACCGCCCGGCCGTTCCCGAACGTCGTCCGGTATACGCCTTCCGCCAGCCGTTCATGGTTCTCGATCGTCCGGCCCCGCGCTTCGCCCAGCGCCCCGGCGATTTCCGCATAGACGTCCGCCGCCGTCTCGGCCCAATCGTCAAACGGCGAGCCCTGAAATTCGGCGGACAGCTTCGCGTCCTTGAGCAGGCTTCCGTCGCCGCCGTTCAGCTTGAAGTAGACGCCGCTGCCGTATTCGATCGCCCGCAGCACGGCCGGGCGCAGCTCGCTCGCCAAATTGAGCGGTTCTCCGGCATACCTCACGTAGCCGCTCAGGGCGATCTGAAGAAACGGCACCTGTTCGTCGGCGATCGCGTACGAGCTGTCCGTATCCGGCAGCCGGAGAATATGATCCGCGTACGGGTAAATATAGGCGTTGCCGTAATCGGCCATGACGGAGCCGTACTTCTCCGCAGCGGCGGCCAGCACGCTCGCCGCAAACCGCTCCGCTTGCGGGCGGTTGACCCGGTTGTTGTTTTTGTAATTGGCGTGCAGTCCTTCGCCGAGCGTGGACAGCGAAATCGCATCCAGCCCCAGGCCGTCGTACGCCGCCGAGAAGCGGCGGAAATAGTCCGGCATTTTGCCCGGATCGATCACCCATTCGTAGCCTTCGTATTCCAGCGATGCCGGGTTCAACCGCACGCGGTACGCGGTCTTCTGGAACAGGTTGCGGATGGCGTCCCGCTTCGGGGAAAAACCGTCGAACGCCCGGTTCTCCGACACATAGACGAAGTCCGCATCCGGGAACAGCTGCGCGCCGACGCTTTCCGCAAGCTCCGCCAGCCTGCGCAGCCCCCTCTCCCCGCCGAGCGACCGCTCGACCTTGAGCTTGTACGGGGCGGTATGATCGTAGCCGCCGTTGTACCAGCCCGTATAGCGGAGCTTGATATGGCGGACACCGAGCTCCGTCAGCCGCTCGATCATGCGGCCGGCTTCCGCGAAAGAAGTGACCGCGGCCTTGCTGTTGACGGGAAGGCCCAGCTTGCGGACCATCGTATCGACGGCGCCGATCGTGTCGAGATAGAACGGCGTCCCTTCGCCCGCTTCGACCGGCCGCAGCGCGCCGGCATCGACCAGGTACTGGCGGTACGTCTTGGCCATGCCGACATAGTCGGCCTCCTCTTCGGCCAGGAAAAAGTAACGCATGGCGATGCGGCCTTCGAACGCGTTCTTCTCGTACAAAATCCAGGGTGCCTGCTCGAAGGCGTTCTCGGCGATGAACCAGTCTTTGTTCCGGATCGTGAAGGTGGCGTAAGCCGTATTCCAGGAATGGTTGATATCGCCCATGACGCCGTTGATTTCGGCCGCCGCGGCCCCTTCCTCGATGACGGCCAGAAGCGCGGAATCGCCCCGCTTGATGCCGAACACCGGCGCCCGGAATTCCTGCCTGATGCTGCCCCGCGGATTTTGCGCCAGCCCGTAGTCGGGCCCGTACAGCTTCCCGGCCGTGAGCAGCGTCGTCTTCCGGCCGTCGTTGTTGAACCGGATCAGCGTGCCCGAGCCGTCCGGCAGCAGAATATACCCGTCTTCTCCCGTGCGGCCCGCGCCGAAATAATTCAGCAGGGAAAGGCTGACGAGGCTGAACGTCTCCCTGTCGTATTCGATCTCCCCGGCGTTCAGCGACACCGCCAGCGCCCGTCCGTCCAGCTCGTAATCGATCGTCATTTTGAAAAAGGGGAAGACGGCGTCGTCGCCTTCGTAGCCGATTTTGGCGTACTCTTCCTCCATCATCTCGTACGTGTATCCCGTCTCTTTCACATACGATTCCAGCACCCGCTTATCCCGGTCCGTCACCGACGATTTCAGCACGTAGATGTCTTCCTGCTCCAGGATCGGATACTTGGCGAGCAGCTCCTTGCCGTTTGCCCCCTTCAGATCGTCGCGGGAATAGCGGATATAGAACGCCTGCGTCTGCCGCTTGCGCCGCTCGTCCCCGATCCGCTCCAGAATGTCCCGCTCGAAGCTGGCCGCCGTCATTTGCCGGGGCAGCAGCATCCGCTGCTCCTCGCGTCCCATCGTCAGCCGGATGCGCATTCCCCGCTCCAGCTTGCCCCACTCGATCTGTTCGGCCTTCATCGCCTGCGCATAGCTGTTCATCGCGGCGTCGCCTTCCTTGCCGTTCACATGGTAGACGAGCGACACCTGCGACATCAGCTCCTGCTTCGTCTCGTCGCTCGCTTTCGGGTCCTCGAGCGCGTCCGGCGGATTGGAGCGGAAGACGGCCCCGGTCGCCTTGTCCTTCACGGCAATGCCGCCCGAATCGTTGTCGAAATACAGGACGAGATATTCGTTCTCGGCCGCTTGCGTCAAGCCGGCGCCGGGGACCGCCTTCTGCATGGGCACCTCCGCCCGCTCCGTTGCGTCCGCCGGCTTCGCCGTTTCGGCCGCAGGCTCCGCCGTTTCCTCCGCCTTCGCAGCCGGCATCCGGCCGATTCCCGGGACGGCTATGGCCGCTCCGACTATGGCCGCTCCGACTAGAAGCAGCATTGCGATTGCCGCTCTGGCTCTCATGCAGCCGACCTCCATTTACCAAGCGTTGTCCGTCTATAGACGGAAGGTAATCTTTTAATTTTACCGGCCCGCCTACAGACGAAATGTAATCTCCTGAATCACGGTCGTAATAAAGGCGTTCATTCTTTGCATAATGTTCATGAACAATACCGACAAAAAGGCGATAAATCCCATGCCGACCACCGATATGACGGAGGTGTACAAATTTTGAACGGGGTGTAATCGTTCGTCACCATAACCCCGACGAAGATGAGCAAGAGCGCCCATCCGTAGGCAAGCGCCGAGAAGAAGGCGAGAAATTGCGCCTCCTGCTGGACGAGCGCGTTGCTGAACACGGTCGCGGGCACAGAAATGACGACGATCGGCATGAGCGAATAGGCGGAGGCGACGAAAATATCTTTCAGGCTTCCTTCCCCGTCCATGAGCGTCGTCAGCCCCCAGTTGGCGCAGCACCACAGCACGAACGGAACAAGCACCGTCAGGACCGTGTCGGCCAATTCGACGGCGCGCCAATCTGTCGGATTCAGCACGTACCCGCCGGCCAGCGTCCGGAAGATGTCCGCTCCCATTACCGCCAGCACGATCAGCACCGCCGCGCGGACGCTGCCGCGCCGCTCATGCTTCAAATCCCAGAACCCGTCGAACGGGTGAACCATCACATGGAAGGCGTACAGCAATTCCTCCCACAGCGTTCTCCGCCCCGATTTGCGCCAGCCGGACGCATTCACCCGGGCCGCGTACCGGAAGAAGCGGACCACAAGCCAGATCGCCAGCACGGCGGCAAACGGGATAAGCAGAATGATGCGGCCGACGACCTCCTTGCGGTATTCGGCGAACGCCTTGAAATAGTTCTCCCAGTCGCTCGCCAGCTTGTAATGCTTCATCGCCTCGCGGTATTCCCCCTGGCGCATGTTGGACTGGGCCACCCCGGCGTAAGCCATTTCGAAATTCGGATTTTGCTTCAGCACCTTCCGCCAGGCTTCGATCGACTCGTTATATTTGCGCTCCTTGCGGAGCCGGATCGCCTCGGCGATGTTGTCCCCGTATTCGGTGCGGCGGAAGACGGTCAATTTGGCGGTGTCCCGGTCGAGCACGAGCAGGCTGCCGCCCCGGTATGCGAGCGCCGAGGCGCTGCGGAATACGCCCTTCTGGCTGCCGTACCCGCCGAATACGTAGAGCAGGTTGCCGTCTTCGTCGTACGTGAATATTTTTTGCCGGGTCGAATCGAGCGTGCTGTAGATGCCGTGTCCCGCAAGCGCCACGTCGATAAAGCGGGATACCCGGCCGGAGGAGACAAGGTCTCCCGCCGGCGGGAACGCGCCTTCCCGCTTCAGCACGTCGACGCCCATATTGTTGAGCCGCTTGACCGGCGCATACTGGCTCGACTTGTCCCGGTTCCGCAGCGCGTTGTACTGATTGCGGGCGTCGATGGCGCTGCTCGTCACGTAAGCGAAACCGATCTCGTCGATCGTGATGTTGTTGTATTCGGTCGGGACGTTCTTGGCCGAACGCAGCTTCTGCTCCTTCGTCGTAATGAGCCGCCAGAACAGGTCGAGCACCTTCGGCGCGACCTTCTCCGCCCCGACGAAGCCGTCGAACTGCCCGTCGGCGTTCAGGGCGATGACGCCCATGTTGGTGCTTTTCGAGATGACATAGATCCGTCCGGCCGGATCGACGCCGAGCGCCGTCGGCTCGTAGACGAACCCGGCGGGCAGCACGTCCGAATCCGGCGCTTCCAGAATGCGCACCAGCTCGCCGTCCGGACGCAGGACGACGATGCGGGCATTTTTCGAATCCGCGACATACAACAGCCCTTCGCCGGAGAAGAACAGGCCGGCCGGGCTGTTGAAGCCGTCGGTCTCGCCGGTGTCCGCGCGGACGAACCGGGCGATTTCCCGTCTCAGCCGGAACCTGCCGTCCAGCACGACGATCCGGTTGTTGCCGGTGTCCGCAATATAGATGTCGCCGTCTTCGCCGGCGACCAGATCCGCCGGCTGCTGCAAATTCCCGCTATCGATTCCCATGTCGCGGGCGTCCAGCACCCGGTCCGGCACATAGGCGTCGGGCGATACGGCATATTCCCCTTCGTAGTCGTACACATAGGTCTCGTATGGGACCATGCCGAAGGCGGAGCCGTACCCGGTGCCGAGAAGCGTCAGGATGGCGGCGACGACGATGGGCCATTTTTTCCGACCATGCTGATCCTCCTCTCCGCTACTCTTTCATGCCGGACGCGGACATCGTTTCGATAATTTTGGATTGCGAGATGATGAAGACGATGATCGGCACGATCATCATCAGCACCGCCGCCGCCGAACCGGTGCCCGTCCGCGCGATGCCGCCGGCCAATATTTGCGACAAGGCGTAATTGAGCGTCTTCAATTCCTCGCTCTGGATGAAATGGTTCGCGCCCGTCCCCCACAGCCCCTGGATCGAGAAGATGATCAGCGTCAGCCAGGCCGGCTTCACCATCGGCATGGCGATAGTCCAGAAAATCCGCCATTCGCTGGCGCCGTCCATGCGGGCCGATTCCAGCACCGCGTCCGGGATCATCTGGTCCATGAACTGCTTCATCAGATACAGCCCGAGCGACGAGGCGAACGCCGGCACGATGATCGCGCTGTACGTGTCGACCCATCCCAGCTTGGCGATGATCATGAAATTCGGAATCTGGGTGACCGCTCCGCTGAACATGAGCGACAGCACCACCATCGAGAACATCAGCCCTTTGCCCGGAAACTTGTGCTTGGACAGCACATAGGCGCACAGGGAAGCGAGCACGACGTGGCCCGCGGTGCCGGCCGCCGTAATCCACACGGTATTGAAGACGTACCGGCTGAACGGCACCCAGGAATCGCTCATAATCATGAACAAATCCCGGAAGTTTTGCATCGTCGGGTTGTTAACGAGAAACCGGGGAGGGAAAAACCAGATCTCCTCCAGCGGCTTGAACGCGTTCGAGACGGCATACACCATCGGCAGCATCATAAACAGGCCGAACAGAAACAGAAACAGGTAGATGCCGAAGTCGACGAAATAGGAGCGCCGGATGCCGCTTTTGCTGCGGGTCAGCTTCACCTGGATCACGTTATTCACCTACCTTGGCCAGCAGCTTCTGCACCAGCTTGTTCGTGCCGATCATGATCATGAACAAGACGGTGGCGATGGCAGAGGCGTAGCCCATTTCGTAGCGGATGGCGCCGTAATCCTCCAGATGGTTGACGATCGTATGGGCCGCATAGCCGGTGCTCGGCATGCCGCACAGCGCCGTGACGATCGCCCCCGCGCCGAACGAGCCGGTAATGCTCATGACCGCGCCGAACATGAGCTGGGGCTTCATCGACGGCAGCGTGACGTACCACAGCTCCTGCCAGCGGTTGCGCACCCCGTCCATCGCCGCGGCCTCGTACAGCGACCGGTCGATCCCCTGCAGACCGGCGATGAAGGAGAGGAAGCTCGTGCCGACGCTGGTCCAGAGCGCCACGACGACGACGAGCCCGAGCATATATTTCGGATTCTCGAACCACAAAATCGGCGACGAGATGAAGTTGTACTTCAGCAGCAGCGCGTTCGCGTAGCCGTAGGCGTCTTGTTGAAAAAGATGCCCCATACCAGATAAATGTTGCCCGATATGGACGGCGCGTAAAAAATGAGCGTAAGCGTCGTCCTGAGCGACACCGGCAGCTCGTTGATCAGCCAGGCGAACAAGAGGCACATCAAATACCCGATCGGACCGACCAGCACCGCGATCAGAAACGTGTTGCCGATCGCCTTGATGAAAATATCGTCGCCGAGGAACAGCCGGATATAGTTCTCCATGCCGACGAACACGGGGGTTTCCAGCAAATTGAAGGAGTAGAAACCTAGAATCAGGGAGACGATGACCGGCAAAGCCGTAAACGTGAAAAACAAAAGCATGTAGGGAGCCGCAAACAGATAGGATACCTTGTTTTTCCGGACCGATTTCCACGCGTCCGCAAGCCGTCTTCCGATCGGATTCCCCGGTTTTGCCGTCAAATCTCCCGCCATCGCCAACTCTTTATTCATGAGACCGCGTCCCCCCTGCATCTTCCCGCGCCCGCCAAGGCCGGATCATTCCAGCTTGAATTCCCGTCTTTTGCGTGTAATTTCGTCATTGGCATCCTTCACGTAATCGAGCAGCGCTTCCGCGTCGCCGTTGTTGTAGGCCGTTGCCGAGGCGAAGCTGATGCTGCGGCTCACGTAGTACCCGCCGGGCACTTCCGGCGTGCCGGTCGCATACTTCCACTGCTCCGTCAGCTTGTCGGCTTCGTTCTTCGTCCAGGGCATATTGAACAGCGCCTCCATATTGGCCGTCGCCTGCTTCGCCGCTTTGCCCAGGATCGATTCCATCTCCGTGCCGAACCGGGACTGGGTTTCCGCGCGGGTCCACCATTCCATGTAACGCCAGGCCGCTTCCTTGTCCTTCGCGTCCTTGAGCATCATAACGGCCGTGCCGGAGGACGGCGTCGCCCGGTTCAGGCTCCCGTCTTCCGCCACCGTGCCGGGCAGCGGCGTAAATTCCCACAGCCCCCGGATTTCCGGCGCGAAAGCGGTCAGCTGGTTGTAAATCGTATAATCGGCGATGCCGATCGGCATCTCCCCGGTGCGGAACCGGTTGGCGAAGTCGTAATCCCGCGGAAACTTGTACGTCGTGAACAGCTCGGCCTGCCGCTGGAACGCGGCGATCGTCAAATCGTCATCGAGCGTCGTCCGGCTGCGCTCCGTATCGTACAGCTCGCCCCCGTTCTGGTACAAAAAGATTTGCAGACCCGTGATGTCGGCCGGAAAGCCGATCTGCATGTTCCGCTTCTGGATTTCGGGGATGAGCCGGTAAAATTCGTCCCATGTCTGCGGAACGGCAAGCCCCAAATCGTGCAAAATGTCCTTGCGGTAGAACAGCATCGGAAACGACTGCGTCTCCGGCAGCGCAAAGACGCGGCCCTCGAACTCGAAAGGCACCATGGCGCTCGGATGGAACCGTTCCGCGACGTCCCGGAAGCCGGGCATATCTTCGAGGGGCACGACGGCGTGGCGCAGGGCGTACTGAATCGGGTCGCCGACGGGGCTGCCCATCGCCACGTCCGGACCGATGCCCGCCAGCACGGAAGGAAGCAGCGCGTCTTCCGGAATCAGCTTCAGCTTGACGCGGATGCCCGTCTCCGGGGTGAAGCTGTCATTGATCATTTCGCGGATGATCTGCGCCTGATCCCGGCCGGAGTTGATCCATACTTCCAGCTCTCCCTCGCGCTTGCCGCCGCCGTCGCCCATATCGTAATCGGAGAAGAACGACAGGAAGAACGCGACGATTTCGTGAAGCAGCGTGCGGAGAAACGATGCCTCCGCCTTCGGCAGCTTCGCCGAAACCGGCATGACGCTGATGTAATCGAGCGTGAGCGGCTGCTCCCCGACGGTCAAAATCCACGTGCCGAGCGCGCCGACGTTTTCCTTGAACGGCCCGAACGTTTTGGCGACGTTGGCGTCGGGATCTTTCACCATCTGGTCGAGCTGGAACGTAATTTTGTCGAGCAGCACCATCTTTTCGCCCTTCTGGCCGACGAGCGCTTCCATATCGGCGGATACCTGCTTCAGGACGGCCGAATGCTCGGCCATCGTGCGGAGCGCGTCCGGAATCAGCTTCTCGAAGCTGTAGTCGCGGTACAGATCCGGCTCGGTGCCGGTAATCATCAAAATTTTTCGGTAGGCGGCGTTCAATTCGTACAGACTCTCGTCCACCCGGTTCAACATGTCGGCCAGATCGCCGATCGTCACTTCCATCGTCAGCTCGTGCTCGCCGGCTTCCAGATAGAAGACGAAATCGCGCTCCCCGTCCCCGAACGCCTCCACCTGCCAGCCGCTGCCGTAATTGAACTTGACCGCTTCCGCTTCCTTGAACGGCACTTTGCCGTCGATCAAAATTTTGCGGTTGACATACATGCCGGCCAGCAAATTTTGCTTGAACCTGGCGGCGATTTTGTACAGTCCGTCCTTCTCGACCGTAAACCGGTACGTCACCCATTGCCCGGGCATTTTCCATTTGTCGCCGCCGATGGCGTTGAGCCGCAGCTTGGAAGGATGCTGGGGCTCGGTGATGGGCGACGAACGGTCCGCCAGCGCGTACAGCGTATTGTCCGATTTCTCGTAAGGCTGCTGCGCCTGGATTTTGATCGGCGCCGCATCCGCTTCCTTGTAGCCCCGCTTCTCGTATTCGGCCAGCACGTCATCGTAGGCGGGAGGCTCTTCCGCTTTATAGATGCGGATCGAGCGCAGCACGACCGGCTCCCGCACCGATTCGAAGCCGATGGTGCGGCGGCCCGCCTCCAGGTAGAACCGGAGCGGCTCGTTGTAATAGCCGAGCGAATCATGCAGCAGCACGGTCCGCCACCGCGGCGCTTCCGCCTGCTTCGGCCGGATGTCGTTCCCTTCGCTGTCCCGGCCGATCTCCGTCTCGTCCTTCCAGATGCGCGACAGATTGACATACCGCGCTTCGTGGAACGGGATTTCCCCGTCGATATAGATCATCCGTTCGATCGTGTTGCCTTTGCCCTCGATCGGATAGTACAGCACTTCGATATTGTACATGCCGCTCTCCGGCACATCGACTTCCCATTCGGCGTATCCGCTGTCGCCGGTCACGAGCGAACGGCCTTCCATCCCTTCGAAGCCGTCGACGACTTTCGTCTCCGCATCGGCATGCGCATACCGGTCCGCCTCGATGACGATGTCCGCCTTGCCGGCCGTCTTGCCGGCGTGCCGCTCCAAATAGTCCCGGTAGCCCGGAAGCTTGATCGCGTCCTCGTCTTCGGCTGCATGCGCCGCAGCCGCCCATCCCGACAATGTCAAAACGAGACAAAGCCCGACTGCGCACGCCATCGTCCTGATCCATCCGCTTCCGGCGACCAAAGCCCGCACCGTCATGATCGTTTCCTCCATTTGAACAAACTGCAAATTTCCGGCATGAACGGCATTGCCGCCAGAAGGCCGGACGGCCGGAACCGATCCGCTTCCGGATCGGCCCCCGGCCCCGGCCGCAGGCTGACATTGCTTACTCCGCCTTCTCTGCCTTCTCCTCTTCCTTGCCTTCCTCGGCAGGCTTCTCCGGCTCCACATATTCGCCTTTCAGCCGGAGCGCCAGCTCCTCGAGACCGATGTTGACCGCTTCTTCAATTTCCGCCACCTTGGAAGCCGGTTCCAGGTCCTGCTCGTAGAAGCCGACCGACGGGATCAGAGCCAGACCGCTGTGCACGTTGCCCTGCATTTGCTGGCCGATAAAGGCCATATCGGAAACGCCGTAGTTTTTCAGCTGCTGCAGGATTTCCAGCGATTCGTCGTCACGCAGTTGGGTGAAGGCGATTTCATCCAGACGGATCTTCTCCTCGTCCTTCGCCTTCCATGCCAGCGCTTCCAATATGAGCCCCGTCTTGTCAAGCTCCTTGTTCGTAACGGGCACCGCGATCGAAGGCGCGTCGTGGCTGACCCAGGACAGGTAATCGTCCGTATTGTTGCCCATCGGCAGCGGAACGAAGCCGAAATCGTCCTCCATCTGGTAGATCGGATCGATGACGCCTCTTCCTCTCGAATAAGCGAGGAACAGCGCCTTGCCTTCCACGAACGCCTTGACGTAAGCGTCCATGTCTTCGCCGTCGTTCTTCGGGAAGAACGTATCGCCGCGTTTCGTCATCTGCTTGATCGTGTCGAGCGTTTCGTACGCTTTCGGCGAATTGACCGCATAGGTCATTTTGCCGTCCGGCGCGATATCGATGATTTTGTTGCCGGACGCGAGATAAAGCGCCACCGCGATATCCCAGTCGTGTCCGGTCGCCAGCCCGTAGCGGTCGTTGCTGTCCATGACGCCGTCGCCGTTCAGGTCGCGCTTGGCGGCTTTCTCCATCTCCAGCATTTTCTCGAACGTCCATTGCTTGTTTTTCACCAATTCGTACGGGTTCTCAAGCCCGAGCTCGTTCAAAATCCGTTTGTTGAACACGATGACCCACACTTCGTCGTTCTGGTTGGCGAACGGCGCCGCCGCGCCATAGGTGCGGTTGTCGTAGGTAAGCAGGTTGGAGGTGTTGTATTCCTTCCAGTAATCCTTGCTCATGTCCAGATTCGGAATCGTATTCAGGTCGAGGAGCCGCTTGCCGTTAATATGCCTGCCGAGCTCCCAGGTCGGCGTCACGATGACGTCCGCGTACTTGTCGCCGGCCAGCACGGCCGCGCTCAGCTCGTCCTCGGAATGTTTTCGGACCTCGATTCTGACGTTGTACGTTTCTTCCACCCATTTCACGCGGTCGATAATCGCGTTGGCCAGATCCGAGCTCCCCTCCTCCGGAAACCAGCGGTTCGGATTGTTGTCCGCCACGACGAACGTATAGCCTCCCAGATCCTGCACCGGCGGCGCGCCGTCGTCCGCAGGCTGTTGGCCTTCCGGCTCCGTGCCGGTCTCTCCCTCGCTTCCCGGGCTTTCCGTATTCTCCGCGACATTCGGTTCGGTCTCGCCGCCTGTGCCGGCCGAACCGCCGTCGCCGCTTTTGCAAGCGGTTGCAACAATCGATAACAGCATGACGACGACAAGCAGCCATGTTCCCGTTCTTCCGTTTCGCATCTTGTTCCCCTCTCAATATTTTTTTATTTGGTTATGCGGTTCCGTCGGGAGGAAGGGACCGCGCTAACTCGCGTGATCTGGACAGGACCGGCCGGTCGGCAGCCGGCCCGGCCGCTTTGTCAGTTCCGTCCGTTTCGCTTGTATCCCGCCAGATTGGCATAGATCGCGGCGAACGCCGACTGTTCGAGCAGCTCGGTCGACCGGTTCGCGTCGAATACGAGCAGACCGGTCTGCGGGTCGCGAATCGTGGTCCATATTTCATCCGCGTAATCCTGTATATATTTCCGATATTTCGGATTCGGCCGCGCATCTTCGAGAAGCAGAAGGTTTTCAAAGAAAATGGAGTTGAATACGATCGGTTGGGCGTAGATTCTGGATTTTCCGTAATAGTTCAGCGCCGCTTCGGCGATGCCCGCCGCCCGGTCCAGGTAGGCCTGATCGCCTGTCGCCCGATACAGCAGCACGCTGGCGCCGATCATCGTCCCCTGGTTATAGGTCCAGTGCGTCTTGTTGATTTCGCCGCTCAATTTGATATGATCCCAATACAGTCCGTTCGGCGCCAGCAGGCAGCCGTTCACCCAGTCGTACATTTTCTTTGCCCAGTCCAAATAGTAGGAATCGTTCGTCATCTCGTAGAGATACAGCCCGACTTCCGCCGCCGGCGCGTTCGACACCGTATTCCGGTCCTGGCTCCAGGGAGCCTGCGTCCAGAATACGCCGCCGGGACAAGGATGCGATTCGTCCGCATCCCAGCCGTGCACAAACAGCGCAAACAGCTCCTTGGCCCGCTCCAGCGCTTCTTCGTTGCCGGTGAGCCGATACGCTTTGATCAACTCGATCGCAAGCCATTCGTTATCGTCATAGAACAGATCTCCGCCGCCGCCGAGCGGCGGACGGACATACGAATCGTAGCCGGGCGGCGACTTGCTCCCGTTCCAATAAGCCGCAAGCCCGTCAAGCCGATCCTGCACATCCTGCGCGTAACGCTCCCCGACTTCCGGAATGCGCGCAAGCGCTACCGTCGCCTGCATCGCGGAAGCGAACGGCCATACATAGGAATACCGGTTGCCGCCTTTATGCGGATACGTTTCGCCGTACAACTTCCGTTCCGCTTCGTAAAAATATTGCTGCAGCGCCTCGTAAGCGGCTTGCGCCCGCTCCGTGTTGTGCCGTTTGTTCGGTGTGGCGGTCACGCTCTGGCTGACGGCAAGCAGCACCAAGGATACGGTCAGAACGGTCAAACCGAGCAGCTTGGCATTCGTCTTCATACCGGACCTCCCTTCTCTTCAACGTTCCGTATGATCGTCTGCATAACCCGACTTCGCGAGCGCAGCCGCCGTTTCCAGAAGGATCGTGCCGCTAAGCTGCGTACTGAGGGGGACGACGGCGGCGGGCGGACGGTCCCACCGTTCGCCGAACAGCGCATCGTCGCCCGTACGGCCGCGCTCCCACAATATCCGGGCGTTGGCCAGCAGCACTTCGGCGACTGCGCGCCCGTCGTCCCATGCGCCGGCCAGCCGGCCGGCGTAGCGGACGAATATCCCTTTGAACAGTCCGCCGTCGCCGCCCCCTTCCGGCGGCAGCAGGCCGGTGCCGGGAGCGGTAAGCTCCGCGACCGCCGCCTGCCAGGTGCGGCCGGCATCGGTCAAATAACGCCGCTCGCCCGTCAAGCGGAACAACTCCAGCGCCGCGCCGATGACGACGCCTTGGCAGTAGGTAAATTTCCAATCCTTGTCGATCGACCCGTCCCCGGTCCGGTTGACGCCGTCCCAGACGAAGCCGGTGGCCGGATCGACAAGCGTCCGCAGCTGCCAATCGTAAATGTTGTGCGCCCAGACGAGGTCTTCTTCGCGGCCGAACGCCTCGAACAGGCGGGCGGCCAGAATGGCGGCCGGCGCGTTGGCCGGCGTATTCTTGTAATCCAGCTGCGTCTTCTGCCAGGCGATTCCTCCGCCCATATGACCGTTCCAGCCGGTCTTGATGTCTTCCCAGAGCGTAAGCGCCGCCCGCTTGTATTCCTCCTCGCCCGTCGCCCGGTAAGCGCGAAGCCAGGCGATCGCCATCCATTCCATGTCGTCGTACATCCTGTTCGGCCAGACGCCGCCGTTGCGGGCGAGAATTCCCCGGTACAGGCGGGACAGCCGTTCCTTGTAGAACGGATCGCCCGTTCGCTCCCATCCGTCCGTCACCGTCTCCACGGCATGCGCCATCCACCAATAATGAAAAATCGTATTGCAGCTTCCGTCCGGACAAGGCGTCGCGATATTGTACATCTCGATGTTTTCGTTCCAGAATCGCGTCTCCAGCCCGCGCTGCGCCAGCTCCGCTCTCGCTTCCCACGTTGCCGCCGTCAATGGCTGCGCCATACCGTTCCCCCTATCGCCCATTTCGCTTCATGATGCCGCTGTCGTCCGGCGCCTCACGCCGCTACTTCTTCACGCGCATTCCGCATACATCGAGCACAAGCTCGCAAAACATCATATTCGCCCAGGAGAACCATTCGCGCGTATACCGGCCGGGATCGTCCTTGTGGAAGCCTTCGTGCATCATGCCCTTTCCGGCGTCGGTCTCCGTCATGACGTCGAGCAGCCGCTCCTTTTCCGCTTGCGACGATGCGGTCAGCCCTTGAACGGCCAGCGCGATATGCCAGATATAGTCCTTCGGCGTATGCGGGCTGCCGATCCCTTCCGCGGCTTCCCCCTTGTAGAAATAAGGATTCGCCTCGCTCAGGACGAAGCGGCGCGTACGGACATAGACCGGATCGTCGGCCGGACAATAGCCGAGATACGGAACCGACAGCAGGCTCGGCACATTCGCGTCGTCCATCAGGACATGATGGCCGAACCCGTCCGTCTCGTACGCATACATCTCGCCGAACTCGGGATGAATGATTTTGCCGTATTGCGCGATTCCTTTGTCGATTTCGCGCTCCAGCGCTTCGGCTTCGCCGGCCAGACCGCTATCGCCCAGCACGTCCCGCGCAATTTCCCGCACATAGCGCAGCGCGACAACCGCGAACATGTTCGACGGCACAAGATAGCCGTACGTGCAGGCGTCGTCGCTCGGCCGGAAGCCGGACCAGGTCATGCCGGTGTAGGCGACAGGCGCCCCTTTGCCGGCGCGCGGCAGCGTATCCGTAGGCGGGCAATTCATCCGCTGGAACCGGTAGGGAGAAGCGGATTCGTGACGCTGTTCGCGCTTCCAAAGTGCCAGAATCTCCCGGACGCCGGCGGCGAACGTTTCATTGAACTGATCGGTGCGGCCGCCGTTTTTCCAGAGCAGATAGCTTAACTGAATCGGATAGCAGAGCGAGTCGATCTCGTATTTGCGCTCCCAGATTATCGGGCTCATCTCCGTCAGGTCCGACTGATGGCCGCGGCCGTTCGCCGACTCGTTGAACGCGTTCGCGTAAGGATCGTTCAGTATGTATCGAAACTGCCGCTCGACGAGCCCTTTGATCATGTCGGAAAGAGCGCAGTCTTGATCTGCCAGCAGCAGGAACGGCCGGACCTGCGCGGCTGAGTCTCTGAGCCACATCGCGGGAATGTCGCCCGTAATGACGAAGGTCGTGCCGTCCGGCATGCGCCGGATCGTCGTCTCCAGCGTGTTGCGGATGCACGCGGCGAACATGTCGGCCGCCCGCGGACGTTCCCGCAGCCGGTCCTTTACCTCATCCGCCAGTTCATTCAAAGCTTGAGCCGTATCCCATGATGGTTTGTTCATCGTATCTCCTCGTCGTTCCGACCTCAATATAACCGCTTACAAATAATATACTATTGTTATAATATTGATATGTCAATATGTTTTATTTTGTCGAATTCAATAAAAAA
>NZ_BOVJ01000073.1 GCF_018403665.1 Paenibacillus cisolokensis | reverse complement strand
GGGACGAGTTGACGGAAGGCGAGGCGCATCGACGGACGGGCGGACGAGTTGACGGAAGACGAGGCGCATCGACGGACGAGCGACGAGTTGACGGAAGGCGAGGCGCATCGACGGACCGGGGACGAGTTGACGTAAGGCGGGACGCAACGACGGACGAGAGGCGAGTTGACGGAAGACGAGGCGCACCGACGGACCAAGGACGATTAGACGGAAGGCGAGGCGCATCGACGGACAGACGACGATTTAAAACGGCACCGTCGTCCCTGTCTGAGGACGATACTGTTCGGTGAAGGGGGAAAATGGGAGAGCATCGCCGCTCTCCTCCGCAATATGCATTCGAATGTTCTTTCCCAAACCGATTTATTGCCGCTGCGCCGGACCGCATTCCCTTTCCTCACGATGCGCCGGATATAAAGCGAATCGCAACGCCCGGCTGATCAGGACCGGCAGCACCGACACATGGTTTTCGCCCTCAAACTCGTGGAACGCTGCCTCCACCCCATAAGCGGAGAGGGCGGACAGCCGCTCCGAAAGCTCCCGCGCGCTGTCGCTATTGCGGGAGATATGATGCTTCTCCCATTCTCCTGCTCCAAGCAATACTTTGACGCGGAGAGGCTCGCGCTCCAATCGGGATGCGAATTGCCGCTCTTCCCGAAGCAGGCGTTGTCTGTTCCAATGAATGGAGGGGCTGCCTGCGACAAAGCATTGAAACGCGCTTGGCTTCGTAAACAACACATGCAGGACGAAAAGTCCGCCAAGAGAATGTCCGAAGATCGTCTGTCTGTCGCTGTCGATCTTGAATTCCCGTTCGATCTGCGGCTTCAGCTCCTCTTCGATGAATTGCAGAAAAGCTGCTGCCCCGCCTTGTTCGGGCAAAGCCGTTCCATCGGACTTATGGAAAATTCCGTGGTAGGCTCCGGCGTATAATCGTAATAGCGGTCCGGAGAAAAGGGACGTTCCGTCGGATAGCCGATGCCGACGACAACGGCCGGAACAACTCCCGTCTTATCGGGGCGGCCGCCTTGCAAGCGTACCGCCTCCACTACCGTTCCGAATACGGAATTTGCATCCAGCAAATAAATGACCGGAAACCCCGAAGGAGGAGGATCTTCGGCAGGCGCTGCCACCATGATCTGATAGCTGCGATTTTCCGCACGCGATCGCATCGTCCATTGTACGGAACGGGGAATTTCGACCTTGGGACGCGCGATGTCATTTTGTTCGAACGTCATCATCCGTTACTCCCTTTTGGACTTTTGGATTCAAGCTGCAACGATGCCATGCACATGTTATTGGACCAGCAGCCTGACCGTATCGTCAATAATTTTCTCATAAGCGATCAGACCGCTGCCAAGCCAATACTCGTCGCTCACCTCGTACACATGCCCTTCCTTCACGGCAGGAATGCTCTTCCAGATGGGGCTTTCCGTCATCTCCTTGATGCTTTGCGTCCCTTGGCCGTAAGCGTTAATGATAAAGATGTAGTCGGCGTCCAATTCCGGGAGTACTTCCATCGACACATTCGCACTGTTCTCTTGCCCCACCAGCCCGGATATTCCAATCCCCAGTTGCTTGTGCACAACGTAACCGCATAAATAATTTCCGCCCATCAGACTTACGCCTTTGGCGGCGAAGCGAATAATGGCGACTTTTTTCCTCCGACCGCTTGGTCCAGTTTTTCTTTCGCCTCTTTCACTTTCTGCTGGTAAGCCTGCAACGCTTGATCAGCTTCGGCGGATTTGCCGAGCAATTTCCCCAGTGTGCCGAGCGACTTCTCCACATCTCCGGAAGCATTCTTGAACACATAGGTCGGCGCGATCTTGGCATATTTCTCATATGCGCCATTAGCGGCATACGTCTCGGTGTGCAGGATGATCAGATCGGGATTGTAGGACATGACCACCTCCGGCGACGGCAGTCCCCCCGAAAAGTCAAGCTTCGGCACATCCTTCAATTCTTCTTTCAGATATTCGTGGCCCATATTGCCATTGGACCATTGAGCCACCGGCTTTATGCCCAGTTTGAGCAGAGAATCCTCAAGATAAGGCGCGAAAATCCTCTTGGGCGCTGCAGGCACGGTAATCTTATGGCCAAGTTCGTCCGTTATCGTCCGCTCCTCTGACGGTAAAGGACTATTCTCTTCCGGTGCGGAAGCGTCGGAAGTGGTTGAAACCGAACGTGGTTGTTCGGACGATTCCACATTGCTTTGCGGTTCGGACCCGCAGGCGACCAGTAAGCTTCCTGCAAGCACGAAACACAGCAATACAGCGCCAAATCTGTTGGCCATTTGAAACATGGTGTTTCTCCTCCTGTGATAATAATTCTCATCGAAGTGATTATAGATCATGTCGCTCAGGAGTCACCATGGATGCTATCCAGAAGCGCGTTTGGACAATTTCCGGTAAACAGGAGCATGGCTTCATCCAACATCCGGAAAATGGAAACGGCCGAATATTCAAACCACGGGTCAGAGGTGATCAAGTAAACATGCCTATTTCTTACTGCTTTCAATTGACGCCATGCTGCTGTATGCTGCAGAGCCAGCCAATATGCCCGAGACGATGCCTCGGGGCATACGACCAGCAATATCCGGTCAGGGTTAAGCTCAGCCAGTTGCTCCAACGCAAGCGGTACGTTATAGGACGATTCTGACCGGAAAGCTAATTTGAGCTTCAGGTCCCGATGAAAGACATCCTTGAGTCCGCGGTTCCAATAGGCATGGATGCTTTGTCCGTAGATACGCAAAATCAGGATGCTGTCATTTCCCAGCACCGCATCAAGCTGCTCCCTGGCCGACCGAACCCTTTGTTCATACCGTTGTATCCATAACTCCGCCTGATCCTCTTTATCCAGGAATCGGGCAATCATCCGGAGCTGGTCTCTCCACCCGACGTTCTCCGTCGGCACAAAGAACGTCGTCGCCATGTCCATCAGTTTCGCTTTCACGGAAGGACGCAACTGGTCGGTTCCGATAATGGCGTCGGGACGAATCCGGACCATCTCGTCCAGATTGGCGTCAAACGGCCTGCTCGTGTACGGATCGGTCAGCTTCAGATGGGACTTTATTTGAGTACGGTAAGCGTTATAGTAATAGGGCGTCCACTTGGGATCGAGAGGCGCTGCCGCGGGCATAACATTGAGAGCGAGCAGGTGGCCTGTCACCGATGTGGAGCATGCGACGATCCGTTTCTTGAAATTTTTCGCAAAATCAGATGGAGATACGCCAACCTCCTTCTTGAATTTGCGGCTAAAGTAAAACTCGTCGCTATATCCGACCTTTAAAGCGATATCCCGCAAACGCTCCTCGGTTTCAGCCAAATAACGTTTGGCCCGATTTATCCGCAGATCCGTCAAGTAGTCCATCGCGCTCTGTCCGTACGTCTTTTGAAAAGGTCCACAAAATATTTGGGACTGACATTGGCCATTTGTGCCAGCTGCCGGATAGACAGGGGTTCGTTATAGTGCCGGTCCATGTATTCTCTGATCTTGGCCAGATTCGTTCCGGAATGCCGTCCCGGCGCGTACGAGGTAATGTCCGCCACCTTCCCTTTGTCTTTAAGCATGAGGACCCTCCTCCTTTTTGGTTAAAAGACAATGAGAAATGGTATGATCCTAACCTTAACAATATCAATAACGATAATCATTATCAATACCTCGTATCGCTCGGCGGATACGATAAAAGACTAAGGATCGCTGCGGGGGAATGGATAAGCCCGTAACGATCCTTAGTGTTTTCTATGGTGGAAAGGTATTGGATATAGCTTGCTCCGCTGCCTTCCGGAGACAACGCTCCGCGCCGTCGCGGCGAATCGGGCGCGGCAGGATGGTTGGCTACACCCGAACCGCAGGTTCCGGATACCGTTCGAATCGTCCGCCGCGGTAACAAACGCGGCGGACCGTTTCGCCGGCATCGGCGAGAAACTCGGCTCCGTCCTCCCGGCATACGAACCGGCGGGGGTAGGCAGCGTAGCTGGTCACGATCCAGCCCTCCGCGGTTTCCGCCGCATGGCCGTTCACGCAGCGCAACACTCCGCTATCGTCCCGGTACAGGTAAGCTGTCGTTCCGAATCCAAGCAGGTAGGCGACCAGCTCTTCCCCCATGTCCCAATCGTCACCGGACGAATTCGCGAACAACCGCTTGAACAAGGGATCGCTCGCCTCCCGAAACACCGATTGTCCGAACCGGTTGCGGGACAGAACCGGCATGTTCAGGTTGGGCGCGGCAACGCTAAAAGTCGATGCGGCCGCCCCGGGTTCGAGCCGCCTCGGCGTGGAGGCGACATGCCAATCGTAGCAATTGAACACGGCCATTGTCGCTCGGTACGCGGCGAGAAGATAGGCCGGATCGCCGAGATGCTCGTAGGCGGACCGCGCCGAGGCGGCAACGAGCCCGCCCCACAGCGAATGAATCATATAAGATAACGCTTCCCACCAACGTTCCGGGTTTTGCGCCCGGTAATCGTTGCTGAAGCCGATATTGGCCAGAATCAGTTCGCCGTAAGCTTCCGCCTCCTTCGTGAGACCGATTCGGCACAACGCGTCGCAGGCCGGGCCGAATCCCGCGTTGTCGTAGTAATGTTCCGTGATGGCTCCGCGGAATCCCCGGGTTTCTTCGGCCAGCTGCGCGGAGAAATCATCCCACAGTCGCTTCAGCCGCGCATGCGGCCCGGACAACCCGGCACGCTCCAAATCCCGCAGCAAGTCGTGAATGTACAGAATAAAGATGCCGTTCAGCCTGGCTTCGTTTCTTTCCCGTTCGCCGCTGTGGCAGTTCGGGTCGAGCCGGAAGATCAGCACTTCCGCCGCCCAGCGCAAATACGTCTCCGGCGAATGCAGCGCCAGCGTACGGCGGTCCATGCGCGACAACAAATAAAAGACATGCGCGATATAATCGAAGTCGTAAATGCGGTAGAACGTCCCGTAGAGCATGCGGGGCTTGCGGAAATCCCCGTCTTCGAACCAGTGGTTTTTCATATCCAGCACCGCCGCGGCTTCCGCCTTGCGAACCTGATCCGGGTTCGGGGCCGTCAAGCTGTTTTTCATCAGAATAAACGTCAGCTTGCCCAGCGATTCCCCCTGATTGGACAAAGGCAGAAAAGCATGCGGCCGCCCGTGCGTTCCCGCTTCGTCGTAGCTGTGCCGGCACAGCCATTCGGCCCGCTGCTCCAGCATCCGGTCGATCGGCTCCAGCACGTTCCAGACCAGCACGTCGGTGCGGCCGTCGTCGAGCACCAGCTCGAGCTTCCGCTCCCCGGGGCGCTCCGGCCGCAAAACAATGCGGAGCGCGCTGCCGGCATTCCCCGTCTGCACCCGATCAGTGATCGATTCCTTCACTACCCGGCTGGCTTCGGGAGACCATGCCGACAAGCGCATTTCCCGGATCGAACGGCCTTCCGGCAGCACCAGCTCCGCTTCGAACACGCCACCGGCCGTCAGCGCCGGCGTGTATGTCCACCGCGGATGGCCGGCCGCGAGAGCTTGCCGGTAAAAATCGCCTTCATCCCTGCACGGCACGAAGGCATAGCCCCATTCCCGGCTTTCCCCCGGCGCCAGCGCGAGTTCCCGGTATTGATCCCCGTAGATCCAATCCGTCGCCGCCAACTCGGGAAAAGAATCTCCGTTTTCCACCAGCGAAAGGCGGTGGAACAACACACCGTCCAGTGACGGGGATACCTGCTCCAGAAACAGGTTCCGGTAACGGCAGAACGTCCCCAGCGTCGCCGTCCGTCCTCCCGCTGCGTAAATGCCGAGATGGGGCGCCTCATGGCTGCGCCGGATGGCGGCGAATTTCGCGAAATCTCCGCCCAGATGCGGATAGACCGCACAGGATTGACGCATGTTCCGGAGCACGTCGAGATCGCGAAACATGACATGCGCCAGCGAGAACCACACGTGCAGTCCCGTTATCCGCGCCGTTTCCGCAGACCGGTTTTGGACGACGATCCGCCAGCGGAGCCGGTCTTCCTCTTCCAGCGAATAGGTCATCGCCACCTCCACGGGGCCGCCCGCGTACGTGACGGCGGCCTGGCACCTACGGTCGATCCGGACGCGCGGAACCGTGTCGCAGCTGGCATATGCCGTCCCGTTTACCGTCATCGACCATTCTCCGAACAACTTGTCTTCGTCGGAAAAATCGACCTCGGCCAAATATGCCGGATCAACGACCCAATTCATTCGAACCGGGTCTTCCCTCACAATCAAGGATGAAACCGCGCCGCGGTCGGTTAGTTTCATCTCGAACGTCCGATTGGTTAAGATGCCCAACGACTCCACCCCATTCTTGCTATCTCTGTTATTTTTTTACACCGCTGAGTGACAGGCCCCCCAGTACGAGGTTTTGCGTGAAATAGAACAACGTGACCGGGAAAAGCACGGACACACACGATATCGCCATCAACTTCTCGTATTCGATGTTGTAGGCGTTCTTGAACAGGTTGATGCCCAAAGGCAGCGTGTACAAATCCTGATTGTTAATGAAAATGAGCGGCGTCAGAAACTCGTTCCATACCCAGACGAAATGGAACACGCCGATGACAACCACGATGGGACGGCACAGCGGCAAAACGATTTTCCAGTAAATCTGCCAGCGGTTGCAGCCGTCGATTTTGGCCGCTTCGTCCAGATCGAGCGGGATGCCCATAATAAACTGCCGGGCCAGGAAGATAAAAAAGGGCGCTCCGAACATCCCGGGCAAAATCATCGGCCACAGCGTGTTGATCAGACCGAGCTTGTTGTACTCGATGTACAGCGGAATCGCCGTCACGTCCCAGGGGATGACCATCGTGCCGATGACCAGCAGGAACAGGGCGTTCCTCCCCCAAAACGGAATCCGGGCGAAACCGAACGCCACCATCGTGGACGAGAGCATGGCGAACGGCGTGGATACAAGAACGACAATCAGCGTATTCGCAAAATATTGGGCGAACGGCTGCGCTTTCCAAGCGTCCGTGAAATTGTGCCAATGCCAAGTTTCGGGAAGGAGCGAAGGTGTCGGCGTGAAGATGTCCTCGGGGGCTTTCAGCGCCGTCGACAGCATCCACGCGATCGGAAACAAGAACACGACCGCCACAAGAACGATCAGAAACGTCATGGCGATCCGTTCCCACGGTTTGCCGGCTTGTGCTTGCATTATCGTCCGCCTCCATCCGCTTCATAGTGGACCCAATACTTCGACGATTTGAGAATGAGCCCCGTCAACAGAACAATCATCACGAACATGACCCAGGCCATGGCGGACGCATACCCCATCCTGAAATGGGTGAACGCGCTTCGGTATACGTGAAACGAATAAAAATACGTCGACTCCGCCGGGCCGCCTCCCGTCATGACGAACGCAAGCACGATTGTCTGGAACGCAGCGATCAGGCTCGTGATGATATTGAACAGAACGGTCGGCGTGAGCAAAGGAAGCGTGACGCTGATAAACTTCCGGATGCGGCCGGCTCCATCGATATCGGCAGCTTCGTAATATTCGGACGAAATCGTGCGCAAAGCCGACAAATACAGCACCATCGGCGATCCGACCCCCCAGAGGGCCACGATGACCAGCGCGTACAGGGCTACGTCCGGATCCGTCAGCCAATGCACACGGGGCAGCCCGACTTGCTCGAGGAAAAATTGATCGGCCCGAAATCGTCGTTGAACATCCACGCCCAGATAAGCGCCAGCGTTACCCCTTGAATGAGCGAAGGCATGTAGAAGACGGAGCGGAAAAATCGGCTGCCGACTGTTGCCCGGTTCAGCAGCACCGCAATGAGAATGGCCAGGATGACCTGCAGCGGCACCATCAGAAACACATACTTGAATGTAACGGCAAGCGCCCGATAGTAGAATGGATCGCTTGTAAACATGTGGATATAATTGTCGAACCCGAGAAATTTCGGAGCGCCCACCATGTTCCATTCCGTAAAGCTGATGACCAGGGAAAACAGCATCGGCCCCAGCATCAGGAAAGCGAATCCGAACATCCATGGCGAAACGAAAAGCCATCCCGCCAGGTTCTCCTTCCATCTCTTCCGTCTGGCAGAACGAAACAGTGCCGCTTCGCCGGCATTCGTACGACTCATTTTGTTTTCACCTCTGTTTGCGAAAAGAGGGGAGCCTGGGTACCCACTCCCCTCCATCGTTTACTTGAGTACTTCTTGCGCCTTTTGGGCGGTGGTGTCGAGCATCTTCTTGATGTCGTCGTTATGGTAGAAAATCGCCTGGAAGCCGGAACGGATAATGTCCTCCGCCTGGCTCCATTTTTCGGTGCGCATGTTCGCGATCAGCTTGTCGGAACCTTCCAGTTCTTTGGCGAACGCCTTCAGGTACGGATCGTTCGCATAACCGTTCTCTTTGTCGACCTGCATGACCGGAGAGAAGGCGAACTTGTTGGCGGTGATGATTTTGCTGCCTTCCGGTCCGGACATGAACTTGATCAGCTCCCAGGCCTCATCCTTATGCTCGCCGTTTTTGGGCATCGAATAGCCCGATGTATGGATGATGCCCTTCAGGGTGCCGCCTTCCGGAATCGGGTGGGTGACCGTGCCGAGGTCCAGCTTGCCGGCTGCCAGCATGTCGCCCAGCGGCCACATGCCGTTGTCCCACATGGCGATCTGACCGGTCTGGAACGCTTCGATACCGTTGTTCGTGCTGAACTTTCCGGCCGTGTTGATTTTGGAAGAAGCGTCATACACCCGTTTCAGGAACTCCATCGTTTTGACGTTCTGCTCGGAATTGAGCACGCCTTCGATTTGTTTGCCGTCATCACTGATTAAATCTCCGCCGTTGGACCAGAAGAAGGGCTGCGCGGTGAATACGTCGTCCGGCGTGGCGATGAATCCGTATTGCCCCGGCTTGGTCAGCTTCTCGACCGTTTCCACGAATTCGTCCCATGTCCAGCCGTCCTGCGGATACGGAACCTTCGCATCGTCAAACAGCTTCTTGTTGTAGTAGATCGCCCGGGGCGAATAAGTGGTTGGCAGTCCCCACAACTTGCCGTCGTACTTCATGTAATCCATTAAAATCGGATAATACATGTCCAAGTCGTACTGCTCCTTTTCGACCCAAGGTCCCAGGTCTTCCAATGCTCCGCCCGGCACGTACAGCGGATAGTTCCAGGCCATGAACACATCGGGCGCCGTATTCGAGGCCAGCGCCGTCAGCAGCTTCTGGTCGTAGTTGTCCGGAACGGACTCCACTTTGACTTCGATGTTCGGATGCTTCTCCATGAATGCGTTGATGGCGTTTTGGTAGGGTTGCAGCGTCTGGCCTGAATCCCAGGTCATGAATCGCAGCGTCACCTTTTTCGGAGAACCGCCGGCGCTTGCGGAGCCCGCATTTTCGGAACCGCTTTCATTTTTGCCATTCCCGCCGCATGCCGCAAGCAAACTCACGCACAGTACCATGACGACGACCGACATCCAACTTCTTTTGGCAGAAATCACTCGTACCCCTCCTCGATGTTTTTGCGAACAATATCATGTGAACCTGCTTACGGGCTGACCCGTTGGCCGCAGGAAATCACCGCTGCAAGAAAAAAATGGTTTAAACGTTTAAATTTATCGCGCTAATAATAGCGCTTACTTCCAGTAAATATAGATAAACGTTTAACTTTTCCTGACGGATAACCATCAGGACATCGCCAGCCGGGCGACGGAATCCCGTTCCACCAGTCGGCATACCGGCATGGCGATGTCGGCAGCGGGTTCTCCCCGCATGATCCGGGCGAGCGCTTCCATCGAAGCGTATCCCATGGCATGAAGAGGCAAATCCATCGTCGTCAACCGTGGCGTCAGGTAATCGCTGAACTCCCGGTTGTCAAAGCCGATGACCGACAGCCGTTCGGGGACCGGCACGCCCAATTCCCGCGCAGCCCTCATCACCCCAACCGCCATGACGTCGTTCATGACCAGAATCGCCGTCGGCGGGTTCGGCAACGCGAGCAGTTCCTGCGTCAACCGGTAACCGGATTCCGTTTCCCAGTCCCCAATCTTGATCCAGCCAGGGTCGAACGGCAGCTCGAACTCCGTAACCGCCCGAAAAAAACCGTTGAGGCGCAGGCGGGACGGAATGGAGTCCATCATTCCGCTGATGACGGCAATCCGCGAATGGCCCTGCCGAACCAAATACGACGTCGCCTCGAAAGCCGCTTTCTCGTCGTCGTATTGGATCGAAACGTCGTTCTGCGTATAACCGTAAGTATACACGATGGGCTTGCCGTGCGTGTGAATCAGCCCCGTCAAATCGCGGGGGTGAACCCCGATATATACGATGCCGTCCACCTGTTTGCGAAGAAGCTCATCCACCGCGCCCTGGGCGTATTTCTGGTAGCGATCCCTGTTCTCGAAGTCTTTGCCAATCCGTTTGTTCAAGCGAAGGTTGGTCAGCAAGATATGCAGATCGTAGCGATCCGCATAGTCGTTGATGCCATCGATGATTTCCGGGGTATTGAATACGGTCACATCCTCGGCGATAACTCCGATCGTGTCGGTTCGTTTGCGTTTAAGGCTTTTGGCGATGTCGTTCGGCTTGTAGTCGAGCTCTTCGATCGCCTGAAGCACGCGTGCTTTCGTCTCGGGACGGACGTTGCGGGTACCGTTCAATACGTAGGAGACGGTTGCAGTCGATACGCCGGCTTTGCTTGCAATATCTTTGATGCTGATGCTGGCCATCAATCGTCCCTCCCGAGATAAATCTAAACGTTTAAATTCCTTGCAAGATTTTTATAACATAGAACCGGGTTAAAGATCAACAAAAAAATGCCCGCTACGCGGGATATACCATCATCAAGCTTGCCGCCCCGATTACGTTTTCGGACGATCCAGCCCTTTTCCCTTGCGATCGTAATCGCTTCGATCCGATTGGCGGCTTCGAGTTTTTGCATAAATCTCCGAGATATAATTGCGGATCGTGAACGGAGAGAGAAACAGCATTTTGTTCATATCGGACACCGAATGCCCCGATTCGAGACACTGCAAAATTTCCCTTTGCAAAAAGAGACCAGAGCCACGGGCCTGATCTCCCTCCATATCCCTTATTTTTCTAACCCTTATATCCCTACACCTTCATAAATAAATCCCGACTCGCTTAATCGATGTCCGACCAAAAAATTGCGGGTATCCAATAAATACGGAGCTCTCATTTTCTGATGCACGACCTTCCAATCCAGCGCAGCGTATTCGTTCCAATGCGTCATTAAAACAATCGCGTCCGCTCGCTCCGCTACATCTTCTGCTTTTTGGCAATAGCGGATCGGTAAATGCGCGTTCAACTTTCGAAACATGGCCATCCCCTTCGGGTCGTGTGCGGCAATGTTTGCTCCCATTGCAATTAATTTGCTGATGATATAAGAAGACTGCGTATGGCGCGCATCATCCGTATCCGGTTTAAATGTAAGGCCGAGAATGCCGATGTTTTTTCCATTTAACGTTTTTAACCGGCTTCTAAGCTTGGTGATGCAGCTTTCGTGCATGTTCAAATTAGAAGCGATAGCGGCCTTCACCAATGTGAGATCCGCTCCGTATTTCCGGCTCGTCTCCAGTAATTCCGACGTATCTTTGGAGAAGCAGCTGCCGCTCCAGCCGCTGGATACTTGAAGAAACTTTTCCCCGATACGAGAATCCAGTCCCATGCCTTTGGCCACATCCATAACATTGGCCCCGAGCGTTTCGCAAAGCCTTGCGACCTCATTGATATAACTGATCTTAATGGCCAAAAATGCGTTCGATACATACTTAATCATTTCTGCGCTTTTGGTGTCAGTCTCAAAATAGACGGCCTTGCGGGCTTTCGGATTCATCTTGAACCCCACCATCTTGGACCACTCACTGTCATTTTTATTTTCGATCAGATCTTGGTACAATTTTCTCATGACGGTTCGGGCTTCGGGATGCGTTGTGCCGACTACAATTCGGTCCGGAAAAATACATCTTCCAGTGCGTAGCCTTCCCGCAGAAATTCGGGATTGCTGACGACGGTAAATTGTTCATTGCTCCTTAAGCCTGAAGTCTCTTCAATGATCGAAGCTACAAGATCGGAAGTGCCGACCGGAACGGTAGATTTATTGACAATCACGGTGAAATGCTCCGGATTCAAATGTTCGCCGATACATCGGGCTGCCGATTTTACATACTGCAATCCAGCCGTCCCGTCTGCTTCCGCCGGAGTGCCGACTGCAATGAAAGCGACATCGGCGTTAAAGTATTGATGGACAATAAAACCCTGCAGGACAGACTCAGCAAAAATGGAAGGGACTTCGGGGTAGCCCAATGACCGGTTGAAAAAATGATTACCCGTTTATTCCACATTTACGAGAAAAATTTGCACACAAATAAAGGAACATTAAAAAACTTGCCAAAAGGCAGGAAGCCGATTCCCCGTTAATCAGCGAACAGCTCTATGAACTGTCTACTCCCTTTGACTGGCATAATTACGATGATTTATGGAAAAGGATGTTTCCCAAATTGCCAAACGAGTATTCTCTGCCCGACCCGAACTTTTGCACCTATTTGATCGCTATGCGGATGAAAACAAATTCGTATATTTGGATGCCGATACACGTGTTTATAGTTCTTTTGATGAACTCGACAAGCTGTTAAACCATAATTCCATCATTTTAACGCCCTTCGCTTGGAGCCTCAAAATAAATTGAATTCCATCGAAGAAGAATTAGTCAATCTTAAGGATGGTGCCTTCCAGGTCGGATTCCTCGGATTAAACAAAACGGCAGAGTCCAGACGGTTTCTTACATGGTGGGCTGCGCGATGCCGTGATTATGCCATTGTTGATTAAAAGAAGGGTTTGTTTTTGGATCAAAAATGGTTGAATCTGGTGCCTTGTTTTTTTAAAGAAGTTTATATTTTACGGGACCCCGGCTATCATATGGCTAGTTGGAACCTTTCGCAAAGGAAACTGGTTCGAAAAGGCGCGAATCAATATTACGTCAACGGCAGGCCGCTCGCCTTCTTTCAAAGCAGAGGTCAGCGATAGAGATGACCTCCACACATGAAGAAATCGAAGCTGCTGCAGTAGAATTAGAAAGTCCAAAGGAACCGCAAACCGTAGCAACTCCTTCCGACCCGATACCGTCTCCCATCGCAGAGAATGATTTTCAATAGCCTTATCCCTCCTTCCCGGAAGGATAGGCTATTTTTTTTACGTCTTTTAATTTTAATGTCAATCATTAAAAGCGTTGCAATTCCTTCAAGTATTTCTCAAAGTCCTGACTGGACAACGGTTTACTGAACAGAAAGCCTTGCCCTTGACCGCAGCCGTCCTCATTCAAAACGGCCAACTGCTCCGGAATTTCGACTCCCTCGGCAATCACACTCAGATTCAACGTTTGCGCAATGGTCAATATCGCCTTTACAATCGCATGACTTTCTTTGTTCCGATGAATATCCCGGATGAAAGAAGCATCGATTTTCAAAGTGTCGATAGGAAGATTTTTGATATAACTGAACGAACTATATCCCGTTCCGAAATCATCGATGGAAGTGTGAACGCCCAAGTTCCTGATTTCTTGCAAAATCGCTGCCGCATTGTCGATGTCCGCAAAAACGCTTTCCGTAACCTCAAGCTCCAACCATTGCGGTTCCAGCCCGGTATCCTCCAGTATCTTGCTTATCCGATCAACCAGGTCAGGCTGATAGAATTGTCGGGCAGACAAATTAACGGATACTTTTAACTTAGGGTATCCTTGATCCTGCCATTTTTATTTTGCTCGCAGCCACGGCGCAGAACCCATTCCCCCAGAGGAATGATTAATCCCGTTTCTTCCGCGATAGGGATAAATTTATTCGGCGCTATCCTCCCCAATTCGGGATGATCCCAACGAACGAGCGCTTCCATGCCGGTAACTTTCCCTGTCGAAAGATCGAGTTTAGGCTGATAATCAATCCGAAATTGCTCATGTTGAATCGCCTTTTTCAGTTCATTTTCCAACAGGATGCGTTCCAAAGAACGCTCTTCCATATCCGAATGAAAGAATGAAACACCATTCCGGCCGCTGTCTTTCACGGCATATAGAGCCATATCCGCTCGTTTTAACAATTCATCCGGGTCCCTTCCATCCGCAGGAAAGAGAGCGATACCCATACTGCAAGACATACTGTGGCTCTGCCCGCACAGCTCGATCGGTTCCTGGAGGCTTGTCTGGATCCTTTGAGATACGGACTCCACCTCCGCCGAACTCGATATGTTCGTCAATAATACGATAAACTCATCGCCCCCCAATCGAGCGACCATATCACTCGAACGAATACAATGGCTGATTCTTTGCGCTGCTTTTATGAGAAACAGATCTCCGGCCTCATGACCGAGCGAATCGTTGATATATTTAAACCGGTCCAAATCAAGAAAGATAATGGCCAGCTGCGAATGACAGCGCTGTGCTTGACGGACTTCTTTGCGTAAACGATCCATAAATAATCTTCGGTTCGGCAAATCCGTCAATGTATCGTGGTAGGCTAAATGGTAAATCGTCTGTTCCGACTTTTTCCGTTCGGTTATATCTCGCATAATGAGAGCCAGGCTGTTGACTTCGCCCGATTGGCCGACGATCGGATTGATCTTGGTTTCCATATAGCAATAGCTGCCGCTCTTCGTCCGGACCCGAAACTCCAGCGTCGAAGACTCCTTTTTAGTGACCAGTTGATTGCGAATCGCATTAGACACCGTCTCGCGGTCTTCTTCATGCACCCATTGAAGCATCGGGCCGGATTCAAACTCGGACAAGTCGTGTCCTAACAAGCTCGTGTGAGAAGGCGACACATACAAAAAATGGCCCTCCGCATCAATGACTGAAATCAGGTCCGACGAATTTTCGGTAATTAAACGGTACCGTTCCTCGCTTTTCCTTATCTCTTCTTCCATCTGTTTTCGAAGGCTGATATCATTTCGAATCGAGACATATTGATACGGTTTTCCCTGTTCATTCAAAAATGGAACGATTGTCGTATCTACCCAATAGAATGAGCCGTCTTTGGCTTTATTCCGTATTTCTCCCCGCCAAATCTCCCCGGCTCCGATAGTGGCCCACATGTCCTTAAAAAATCGCGAGAATGATACCCGGAATTCAGGATCCGATGGTCTTGACCCAGCAATTCTTCCCGATTGTATTGGGAAATTCTACAAAACTGTTCATTCACATAGTGAATAATCCCGCGCGGGTCTGTTATGGCCACAATGGAGGACTGGTCCAGCGCATACCTGATATCGGCCAGTTCCTTTAACACTTTTTTCAATTGCTCGTCTTTTTCGAATAACGGACTTTCCAGAAAAGGATATGTCGGTGAACCGGACACTCTGTTCGAACCTTGATTTTCCATTTCTCATCACCTGTTTCATATAATTTGGCCGTCTCTCTATCATCCCATAAAAAAACAAACCGACCCTTTATCATGATCGGGTCGGTTGCACTACTCGCTCCCAGCCATTAAAGTGCCCAGTTAAGAATGACTGTTCATCGCTTCCTCAATGAAATATTATATATTCGATGGAAAAGCGATTTCAATATCATCTTCAACGACGAGAATCTTCTTCATTCTAGGGTGGGGTGTATGGAATCCTCCAAGTAAATCAAATTTTTGCATATTTTAAACGTTCGATCCTGTCTTAATTTGTACAAAAATGTCGCAATACGATCTCAAGACTATCCGAATAGCCACGAATCAAAAATGGTATAAACTGTAGATATCTTACGTTTAGGGTGGTCGGAAAATGGACTTTATTTATGAAGATGAAACGCCGGCAGCAGAAGCCGTCCAGGCGATCCGCACTGGCGATATCGCATTATTGAAACGGCTTCTTGCTGAAAATCCGGGGCTGGCTACGGCAAGAATAATCGGCAGAGACACTCGTAACGAGAGTAAAAGCAGCGAAACGTCTCGCACGCTGTTGCATGTAGCGACAGACTGGCCCGGTCACTTCCCGAGCGGTGCGCAGACCGTAGCCGTCCTCGTCGAGTCCGGCGCGGATGTGAACGCTCGGTTCGCCGGGCCGCACACCGAGACGCCGCTTCATTGGGCGGCAAGCTGCGATGATATCGAAGTCCTTGACGCTCTTCTTGATGCCGGCGCCGATATCGAGGCGCCCGGTGCCGTGATCGCCGGAGGCACGCCGCTGGACGATGCAGTCGCTTTTGCACAATGGCGAGCGGCGCATCGATTGGTTGAGCGCGGAGCGCAGATGGCGCTCTGGCATGCGGCCGCGCTAGGGAAAATGGACGCCATAGAGGCCCACTTCGCCGGTTCCGCGCTTTCGAGACGGTACCCTTGGGGAGCATCAAGCGCTTCGCCTCCTGACGAAGTTACGGTTTCCTTCTGGTGTGCTTGCCACGGCGGACAGAGGACCGCTGCCGAGTACCTTCTCAAACGGGGAGCCGATCTGAACTGGATTTCGGTATGGGACGGGCTGGCTCCCCTGGATGTCGCGCAACGCAGTGCCGCCGCCGATCTGGTACAGTGGCTTCGTCTTCAAGGCGCCCGTTCCGCCAGCGAGCTGAGATGATCAGGAATCGTTGGCGATTATACCATTCGAGGAAGTGTTTTTTTGAATCGTAAATTGCAGTCTGACTGTGAACATTGTTTTGCGTTATGTTGTGTGGCATTACCCTATGCAAAATCAGCAGATTTTGCTTTTCATAAAGAAGGCGGAGTCCCTTGCCGCAACTTGTGTCCGGATTATCGCTGCCGCATACATGAACATCTAAGGGATAAAGGTTTTCGCGGGTGCGTTTCCTACGAATGTTTTGGCGCAGGACAACATGTTTCACAAGAAATGTTCAAAGGCAAGGATTGGAGAAGCAATCCGGACTTATCAAAGGAAATGTTTGCGGTATTTCCTATTGTTCAACAGTTGCATGAGATGCTTTACTACTTAAATCAAGCTTTGGATTTGGAAGAAACGCAACCTATCCGGAATGAATTGCAAAACGTTTTCGATCAAACTTTATCTCTAACCAATCTTGAACCGAAAGATATTCTGAATTTGGATGTACCGGCTCACAGAGAAATCGTGAATCATTTATTACTCAAAACGAGTGAATTCGTTCGAAAAGATTTCATTCAAAGTAATAAGAAAAGCAAGATGCGCAAAGATTTTACGGGTGCGAATTTAAAAGGGGCCAACCTTCGAGGTATGAGTTTAAGAGGGGCATTGTTGATTGCATCTAATTTGAGGGGGGCTGACTTGAGAAAAGCGGATTTTATCGGTGCGGACTTAAGAGATGCTGATTTATCAGGTGCAAATTTGACCGGATGTATTTTTCTTACTCAAGCTCAGGTTAACTCGGCTAAAGGCGATAAAGATACGAAATTACCTCGTTACGTAAAAGTTCCTGCTCATTGGTTAAAAAATCAAGATAACAGATCTTATAATCAATTAAGCCCTGTTCATAGGGGTTGGCAGACGCCATGCGCCAGGGAGTGAAAAGATTGGAGGTTCAATATCGTATCGAAGATCATGTACTTGCGGCAAGCCTTGAGAAGGAATACGGGATACGAATGGAAAGCGTTCGCTTCATTCCGATGGGGGATTCCGCTTACTCTTACCGGGTGAATTGCGCGAATGGAGAACGATATTATCTGAAATTATTCGACCATCAAAATGACAGACAATTAAGGAGTATCGAGCGCCTTCGATATTACTTGCCATTAACTTGGCAATTGTATCATCAACGGCTTTTTCGCAACGTTACCTATCCGATTAAAAATAAGGATGGCGACTATAAAACAACATTCAATGATATTACAGTGGTACTATTTAACTTTATCGAAGGGGAGACATTGGCGGAAGCATACCCATTTTCAACGGAGATTGTTGAAAGCATTGCCAGATCCGTGGCTCAAATCCAGCTTGCTACCCCTTTTATAGACAAGACTGCGCTCTTGACCGAAACCTTCGACATTTCCTTTGCGTCCGACCTTGAGAAGTGTATTTCAGTGCTTGAAAGCACCGAAGCATGCAGCAATCCTGTTAAACAGGCGCTGCGGGAGCATGTTTTACCAAAGAAAGAGCAGGTCTTGACCCTGTTGAATCTTGTGTACGAACTTCGCGGTGCCGCGATAGCCGATACGAAAGAAAGAGTATTGTGCCACGGCGATATTTGGGGAGGAAATTTGATTCGTCATCATAACGAGTTGTATTTCATTGATTGGGAATCGGCGATGATCGCACCGCCGGAATTTGATTTGGTTGGCTATATCGGCGAAGAGTTCGATGTTTTCCTTTCCGCTTACGAGAAACATTTAGGCCATTCGGTGAACATAAACCTCGACTTATTGCGTTTTTACTCCTACCGTCATCATCTTCGGAATCTGGCCGATTGGCTGATGAATATTCTCTATCGCAACACGGAAGAAGCCCAAAATGAGCATGATTTGGACATGATCGTTTCTCATTGCATGAACCGTTGGGACAGTATCGAACCAAAGGTCAGGGCGGTGGAAGCCATATTGCAGAAACGAAAATAGAGTTCGATCAATGAATTCGCGAATGCGCCGAAGGCTCCGACTTATTGCAAGAAATACACATCGATTCGATTCCACATCGTTAACGTTCCCCCGAGCTCATAGCCGCGCATGTCAACCGTTACCGCTCCGAAACCAGCTTCGACGCGCCCTCCAGTATGACCGTCAACACTTGCTCGGTCATCTCCTCGGTCGACATTCGGCTTGAGCCTTTGCTCCAATTCGCTGCCGCACCAAAGATCGCCCAACCGTTCATCAACGCCAACGTTTCAAGATATTATTAAGGATGATTTTTCGATTCTGTATACTGTCGAAGAAAATAAAGTCGATATCTGGAGATATAGCCGGCAAATCGTATTCGATTTACTATGGAAGATTAGATGAACGACCTTGCGAACTGAAAATAACCTAACACACTAAAGGATGACCGGAATCAACGAGTTTTTGAAATAAACAACTCCATAATTTCCTGTAAAGTCTGCTCACCGATTCATTTAAGACCGTAAATATTTTAACATGTAATCCTCTATCTGATCGGCCGCATTAAAGATAGGCTTTCCATGACAAATTTCCACTCTTTCAGGCCGGAGGCGGCCTACGATGGAACTGTTTCTAACCGTTTCTTCAATATTTTCAGTAAAGAGCGGGGGACGCAACTTTCCATTCTTGGACGAGAACAAGTCTCCGGCCAGCAGTACCTGGTCATCCTTGTGAAAAATACAACGTGCCCGGGGGAATGGCCTGGCGTATGAAAAGGCACTAAGCCGCCTATGGCTTGCAATTGTCCGCGCTCATCCTCGCCAAGCGGTTGAACGGCCCCTTTTTGCACATAAGCAACCGGTTTTTTACCTTGTCGGTAGGGAAGTTCTCCTTCCATATAAGGAATTTCGACGCTGTAAGCATATGTCGGAACCGGATTCGACTGCAAATGCGTTTAAGGCCGCCAATGTGGTCGGGATGACCATGCGTCAGGACAATTCGCAGCAACGGTCCGGCCTGCAGTCGCTCGATGGCCTTCACTATTCCTTTCGCCATCATCGCCACCCCAGTGTCCACCAGCGTGATCCCGTTCTTCTCCTTTACCAGCCAAACGTGAATCGGAATGATCAGCCATAACTTTATGCTCCATATATGCTCAGATATTTGTGTGACTTTCACTTCGATCATCCCCCTTCTGCAATTTTTGTTTCAAGCCGATGAGCAAGACTTCAAAAGCTTCATCCCATGTATCGCTCAATCGGTTCGCGATGTCTTGGAACGGTTCTTCCGAACCGCTTGATTTGTTCGAACAGATCGATCCTCAACCGATTAACGGCTGACTTCGGATTTTTGTCGTCCACTCTCGTTCCCTTGGTCATCAAAAATATCGTGTGCATGTTTTTGTTCGCCAGACAGAACCGCACAAACTCCGCACTCATTTCATGAAGTCTGGATTTCGGAGACGCCCCGTACTGTGTGGATATGATGTCAAAACGCTTCTTTAATTCTAAAAGAGGCCTCATTTGTTTCTTCGTTATACGACACATTCGATTTGTCCGAAGAACGCTTCAACCGTCCCGTCGGGGAGGACCAGCTCGACGGGAATATGCTCAGGGCCTTTTACGGCGATTCGGAACTGCCCGTTATCGAGACTCCAGTCGACATGAACCGGCCCATGCTTCGTAGCCACCGCCCCTTTCGCCCAAGTTAACGGTCCCGGATAAGGTTGAACCCTGATCCGCTTATATCCCGGTTCCGCGGGCTTCACGCCCAAGATGTTCCCGGCGAATTCGGCAAGAGGCACCGCGCTCCACGCATGGCAGTCGCTTCGCGGCGTCTTGTGAAACACTTCGGGCAGCGTCGTCATATTCAATCCGATAATGCTGCGCCAACGATCCCAAAGCCCGAAGGAAGCCTCATACATCCCCACCGATTCCAATGCGCGAAACAGATGATAGGTCATCGGGATCGAGAGTACCGGCAAACCGGAATCTTGCATCGTTCGGGTCAAGAGATCGACCGCGTCGTTTCCTTCAATCGCGCCGGAAAGCACTGCCCAAACTTGCGGATGCTGGCTGAAGTCCTTCGTCTTCTGACTATTGGAGAAGTAACGCTCTTCATCGGACCAAGCCGTCCGGATCACCGCTTGATTGACTTCTTCCGCCCGCTCCCGGTATTCGGAAGCCGCTTCCTTCCATCCGATCCACTCGAGCAAGTCTCCCGCTTTCTTCAGCGCGACCGCATACATCAAGCTATGCAGGATCATCGGTCCTTCATCCTTGGATGGCGGCGCGCCGCCCGGCCATTCCTGCACCCAGTCGAAATGCGTCCAATATTCGGGCGGCGTCATGCCGACGATTCCCTCCGGCGTCCGATGACGCTCGAACCAATCCAATACCGCGATCATGCCGGAGAGATACCGCCTCACCAATTGCAAATCCCCAAAATAGGTATAATGCTCGTGAAGCATATGAATCCAATACAGCGAGAAAGAGGGAATCACCTGCGTATACACGGATGGATATCGACATTGCAGCATGCCCGAAGGGAGCATCGAGCTGTAGAAGTCATGGATGGCGCGTCTGGCCAACCGATCGTCCCTTGATACCTGGTACGTAAAAAGCATCTGAAGCCGCGTATCCATCGTATATTGCAGTTGTTCATAATAAGGGCAGTCCTCGTACGTCTCATGCATGCATCGCTGCAGCGTACGCAAGCTCAAGCCCCATAATTGAGTCAAGTCAGAATCCGAGCAAGCGAACTCGCCTTCCACTTCAAGCGGGTAAGCCGTATCCCGGAAGCCGACTTCGTGCACTTCCAACAACTCGTCCGCGGCCATAAATTCGAATCTTACGAAACGGAACGTACGAAACGAGAATGGTTCGTAGATTTCGAAAGCATTATTGCCACGTTCTATCCCCGCTACGGCATAAACATCGTATTCCCCGATCAGCCGCTGACCTTCCGCCTGGTCGCGAATTCCCTTCAACCGTTTTCGGCGGGGATCGGATTCCTCGGGCTCATAGCACTCCGCGCAGAGCAATCGGACCTCGGCCCCGGCTCCCCCGCTCATCTTCAAGCTTAAATATCCCGTAGTCAGCTCGCCCGCATCCAGCTCCAGCACGACTTTCGTTCCAGGCTTGACGCGCAGCGGCAACGCTTTTTGCTGCAGGATGGACCGGACTTCTTCATCATCGATATCGACGCCTTCCGTTCGGGTCACACGAAGAAAGCGGCTCTCCCGTTCGTACAGAGGAGGAATCGGCCGCGGTGTCAGCACCCATGCGGATAATTCCCCGAATGCGTTGTGCGTATCGGAACAAACCGCCGCATTCGCCCAAGCGCTGTCGTCGAATTCGATCTCCTGCCACCCGTGGGGAAGTTTCGCGCCATTGACGTTTTCCAATCCGCCAAGCCATTGAATGAACGGCGTCGCCACCAGCGAATATCCTTCGTCTCGCATGCACTTCCATCCGGAATCCGTATGTACGGCCTCGATGCATGCTCCGTTCTCGTCCTCCAGAATTCCTTCCACCAGCAACGCGCCGGTATCGGAGCGCCATACGGAGATGGGACCGTTCGTTCCCATCTTCCATGGCCGGACGCCCGCGTAATGCAGAACTTTGACGGCAAGCACGTTTTTGCCCGCCTTCAACCGGCCGGTCAGATCCACGGTTTCATAATAATGCGTATGGTTGTCGCCTTTGGCAGGCCCGACTGAGACGGAATGTCCGTTCAGATACAACCGGTACCGGCTGTCGGCAGTGACATGCACGGCCAGAGAACATGGACGATCTGCGGGGACATCGAACGTCCGCCGAAAATATACAAGCTCATGCTCCCGATTCGTCGTTCCCAACCGGTTGTCGCACCAGATCCACTTTGCCTTCCACATTGTTCGTTCTCCCATCGTCTACCTCGTCATATCGCAAAAATCGAATCTGCCTCTCCTTGCAGAACTCCATGACTTTCGCGTTCGTCACCAGTTTCGTATCTCTTTCCCTCTCGAATGCGATCTCCTCACCGCTTTTGCCGGCATGACCCAATTCCCGCATCTCCGTAGTGTCGAAAGCCGGGTGCGTTACCAAAGTGTAAATTCCCGTTTCCGCTCGATCGAGCGCATCCAATAAGGCTGTCACTTCGCAGTTCTCCTCCGCGCGAATCGGCAATCTGCGCAAGCAACGGCGGAAATTGATGAGCCCCGCTTCCGCGCACCACCGGTCGAACCGTTCCTCGTACCCTTCAAATACGCGTCCGAAAACATATGTTCATCGGCATAGCGGATTGGGAAACCTAGTTCTCTGAGCCGATTCAACTGGGCCTGCATTTCGAGAAACGCTTCGTCGAGCAATGCCCCCGCGGCCTTCATCGCTTCCGGCGTGCGATGGAAGTATCCTTCCGCATCGATCAGCGTCGGCACTCTGTCGTTCGGCATAACCGGCCCCCAACGGACGCGGTCCCATTCCGCATTCAACGTCAGATGAACCCCGAAGCAAATATCGTCCCGCCCCCGGAACAATTCGGCCGCATCCTCGATTGCGCCGCAAGTCGCCATTAAGGATACATTGCGAATGATGCCATGATCGCAAGCTTCCAATATCGCCCGATTTGCCGTTGCGCTGCTGCCCGCATCATCCGCTCGGGTAATGAGTCCGATTGCACCTTTCATCATCCCACCTGCTCTTCTATGACATTTAAGGGTTGGAGGCGACCCAATCCACAATGGCGCGGTACTTCGGAGCGTCGGCAATCGGCTGGCCCGTATACGCTTTGGCTCCCCAGGCTCCTCCAGAGCTCCATGTACCCGCATGCGCGTAATGGTTGAACAGCTCGAAGTACGGCGCAAATTTATCGAGCATATACAAATATTCATTATAGATTTGCTGGTTGGCGCTCCACGTATGGGCGTTCGTGGTCAAATGCTGTCCGCCCTCGTAAGCGCCGAGCTTGACGTTGTATTTGTCGGCAATCGCGACAGCAGTGAGCACCCTGGTCGTAAACTTCGTGTCCGTATCCTGCCGGAACTGACTTTGGATGGTCGGGCTGGAGCCATCCAAATTGCCGCCTACATAAGGAGCAATAGCGATCATGTCGGCCTTCTGCCCTGTCCGGTTCCAGGAGGGGCTGTTCATGATATTGTTGTAGCCCACATCGAAAATATCGTAGTTGCCGCTGAACGACGCCACGCGAACGACTCTCGACTCCATCTCACTGCCGAATACGGAAGCGAACTCTCTCCAAATATTGACCGACCTGTACAGACTGTAGGCGCCGCCCTGATACCATTGATTCATGCCCGGCAATCCGCCCGCAACGCCCTGATCGATCGTGTACTGGAATTGCGTAAACGCCCCGTTCCACGTTTCATTGGAATATTCGACGTATACTTTCAAATTCGGATTCAGCTTCGACTTGATCAATTGGGCAAGCTGATTGGCGTAATTGTTGTCCGCCATATGCGGCAAGGTGACCCACATATCCTTGTTCGTCCGGTTGCACAGATCGATCATCCATTCATACGCAAGACCGGGCCTAAGCGGGCTTGAACCGTCGATGTAGCCGATATCCGTGTTGCCGGGATCGGTCGGCAGGCGCCGCTGCGACCAGTACTGAACCTTGGAGTTGTTCGTCGCCCCCCAATCCATGAAGCGGAGCGTCGTGTAGGGAGCAAGCTCGCTAATGAACGTCGGATTCCAAATATCGGTGCCGCTGCTGTAGGCAGTCGCCCAGTCGATGCCCGTTTTGAAAGGCGACTCCCCGCTCCAGGAAGCGAGGAACCAGAAGTTGGTGCCGATTTTCATCGTGCCGCTTCCGCCGCCGCTGTCTGATGTCGTTACGATCATTTGCGGCTTGTTGGCACCCTCTCTGGATTGATAGGCTTCCCAGGTGCCCAGATCGGTGCTAAAACCGAAGGTTGCCGACGCCGCTCCCTCGCTCAGCTTCGCCTGGACCGCCGCCGTAACGTCAAACTCCTGATAGCCGATGCCGGTGACGGACTTCGAAGCGATTTGCGAGCCCAGGCTTGGCTTCGTTCCGCCTTCGTTCCAATTCTCTGTCGATGCCTGATGAATATACAAGGTGTGGTTGTTCTGATGCGAGGAGTGGTACACGCGCACTTTCACATTCATAACCGAAGAGAGGCCGGAAAGACTGAATTTGACAAACATATGATTCCACTGGCTGGCATGGAGCGTGGCGTTCGTCCCCGCAGACACATCGCTTTGCGTATCCGTATCCGCGACGGCATTCACCGTAACGGTAGCTGCGTGCACGGGCGCGCCGGGATACAGCGTTCCGATGGACACAAGCAGGGCAAACGACAGAAATAGCATACTTAACCTTCTCATTTTCATTCCTCCCGTTATTCAGATATTGGTACTACAACACGGTCTCACCACTCTCTCTGTGTGCAATTCGTTAGAATAACGCTCAATTGCAGCCGCAGATATTATTCCTTGACGGAACCGAGCATAATGCCGGAAATAAAGTAGCGCTGCAAAAACGGGTAAATGATCATGATCGGAAGCATGGACGTAAATATTTTTGCCGCGCTCAGCGTTTTGTCCGAGACGCTTGCCAGCCGTTTCACATCCTCCACCGATTTCAGCAGGTTCGGGTCGATCCGAACGACGATCTGCTGCATATACGTTTGCAACGGAACGTCTTCCGGGTTGCGGATAAAAATCATGCCGAGCATAAATTCATTCCATACCGCAACGATGAGGAACAGCGTCGTTGTCGCCAGCACCGGAAGCGCCAGCGGCATATAAATCCGGAAAGCTTTATACCACGGGCCCGCGCCGTCCATCGAGGCGGATTCGTCGAGTTCCTTCGGAATGCTGCGGAAATAGTTGACAATCAGGATAATGTTGAACACGTTGATAATCATCGGCAGCACGAGCACCCAGAATGAGTTCATGAGCCCCATCTGCTTGACGATGAGGTAGAACGGGATCAGACCGCCGTTGAACATCATGACGAACACAAGCAGCCACATATACACGTTTCGGAGCTTGAACTCCTTGACCGAACGCGACAGCGGGTAGGCCATAAGCAGTGAAATAAAAAGCTGAGAATCGTCGTAATGACGACGCGCTGCACCGAAATGCCGAACGTGCGGAAGAAGACGGCGTCTTCCATCAGCTTCAAATAGGAACTGAACGTAAATCCCTTCGGATAGACCGTGACGAAACCGCCCGTAACCATAGCCGGAGAGCTTAAGGACACCGCCAGATTATGAATAATGGGAAAAAGAGATGTCAGCGAGATAAGCGTGACGACCGCTATCAGGCCATAATCGAACATCCTCGATCCCAGCGAATTGTTGCGAACCACCGGATTCCCCTCCTTCTTATGGATGTACGGTTAAAAAATACGGTAGCCCGCGAACCGGCTTGCCAGCGTATAGGATATGACGATCAGGATAAAGCTTATGGCCGATTTCATCAGACCGATGGCCGTCGCGACTTCGAATCTGCCTTCCTGCAGACCGGCTCTGTATACGTAAGTATCGATAATGTCGGATGAATCGTACACAAGCGTATTATACAAATTGAATATTTGGTCGAAGCCCGCGTTCAGGACGCCCTGCAGGCTGAGCGTCCCGACAAGGACAACCGTTGTCGCAATGCCCGGCAATGTAATATAGCGGAGCTTCTGCATCCGGGTGGCGCCGTCGATTTCCGCCGCTTCATAAAGCGCAGGGTTGACCGCCGTAAGCGCCGCAAGATAAATGATGGTGCCAAAGCCGAATTCCTTCCAAACGTCGGTGCCGATCAGAATCGTCCGGAACCAGAAATGTTCTCCGAGAAACATGATCGCTTCCATGCCGAACATTCTGGTCAAAAACTGATTGACAATGCCCTCGAGGCCGAAAATATCTCTTACAATGCCTGCAATCAGCACCCATGAGAGGAAATGCGGCAAATAAACGATCGTCTGCACCGTCCGCTTGAACCAATGAATGCGCAACTCATTTAACATCAGGGCGAATATAATCGGGACGAAAAAACCGGCAACCATCTTCATAAGCGCGATCACGACCGTATTGAAGAACACTTGACCCGCAACCGGCGTCGCGAAGAGCATCTCGTAGTTTTCAAAGCCGACCCAGTCCGACCCCCAGATGCCTTTTGTAGGAATAAATTTCTTGAACGCCAGAATCACGCCGCTCATTGGCCATACGCTGAACAACAACACGAGTATGATTCCGGGCAACAGCATCAGGTTGAAATGTAATTGTTCGGACCACTTGCGAGCCATCGTACGTACCTCCGCTTTCCGGGTTTACTTATTAATTTCCTGCGCGATTTCGGCCAAAATCTCATCGCCGCCCTGGGCCTTCCAGTCCGAGACGAACTTGTCGAATTCGGCGTCGATATCATTCGATTTCATAATGATCGTATGATAGGCTTTCATCTGCAGCGTATCGAGCGCGGTCAAATATTTCTCCATGGCCGGCGTGCGGCCGTCGTAGGCGGAATACGTAATGTTCAGCTCATAATTCGATGCTCCGCCCATCGCGTCGTACCAGCTCCGCGTGTTTTGCCATTGCAGCATATGCTTGCTCGCGGCCTGCGGCTCGTCCTGCAAACCGCCCAGGAAAGCTGTAATATGATTGTAGGCGTCCCGATTATTGAACGGCAGCGTGCTCGGATCGACTTCGCCGTTTACCGCCTTGACGATGTCATTGGCTTGCAGCAGAATATGATCCGTGCGGTCTATGTTCATGCCAAGCCAGATGGGCCGTTTATCATTGGAGTCTTTGAACACTTCCTGCTCAATTTTCATGAAATGCTCGGAACTTTTGTTCTCATGGTACACGTTCAGCCATTTGATCGGAAGCTCGGGATATTTGAACCCTTTTTTACCACGACCATGCTGCGGGTAGGAGCCGTTGCGCCGAAATTGATTTTGCCGTTTTCGCCTGTAATGACATACGGTTTCCAATCTGCGTCCGGCACGTTCTGCAGCGTCATGAACAGCGGATACCATACTGCCCACCACGCCTGACCGACGATGCCCGCCCGTCCGCTCGCAAGCACTTCCTGAAGCTGGCCCGTATCCTTCATGGCAAAGTCTCTTTCGAGCAAGCCGTCCTTGTACAACTGGCTCAGAACCTTCAGCGCTTCCTTCGTTTGCGGCTCGATGCCGCCATACTTCAGCTCGCCCGACGCATCCTTGTAGAACATTCTTGGGAATGCTTCGTACTGGTCGAACACGAAGCCCGGCCCGAACAGGCCGTTCGTCTCCGATTCCATTTGCATCGCGATCGGCACCGTTTTGCCGCCGCCGTACGGGTCTTTTTCCTTGAACGCTTTCGCAATCGCGATGACGTCGTCCATGGTCTTGGGCTCGGGCAGCCCCAATTGCTTGCGCCAGTCTTCGCGAATCCAGACGAAGTTGAAGTTCTCGAGACCCTGCTGGTCCGGTATGCCGTAAATTTTGCCGTCTATTTTGAATAAATCCAAAGTCCGGTTGTTCTCCGAAGCGTAGTTTTCTTTCATTGCGGGAGAAGCGTATTGTTCGAAGACCGTCGTCAAATCTTCGACCATGTCGGCGTCGACCAGACGCTTCAATGTGGCTTGAACGTCCTGAACGCTGGAACCCATAATTTGAAATACGTCGGGAATATCGTTGCCCGCAATGGCCAAATCAAGCTTTTGCTTGTAAGCGAAACCGTCCTGCGGCTGCGTCCATTGAAAGACCGGCTTAACGTTGAGCTGCTCTTGCATAAAGCGGTTGAAATCATTGTCCTCATACGATTGTCCTTCCGGAAACTGCGGGTTGTTCACTGTCGCTTTAACCGTCGTGAACTCGACGGTCTCCGGATACTTGCCGAACGGATCGAAGGTTTCCGGCTCCGTCGGCGGAGCGGACGACTCGGCAGGATTTGTGGTCGGATCGGCGGTGCTGTTATTGTTATTGTTACTGTTATTGTTGTCGGCACCGCCGCTGCAAGCGCTCATGAACACAAGCAGGCAAGCGGTCAGCACGACGATCCACTTTCTCCCCTGATACATAGTGCGTGAACCCCTTTCGCCTTATGGATTGTTTTGATTACGCTTTCATTGTATCGGATGCGAAAGGCTTCTATAATGGAGAACAAACAGGCGATTACAGACAAATGTCCGCTGTTCGTCTTGCCGCCTTACACTTTTCATCCCGGCTCGGACATTTGTCTGCCATCCGCCCCCAGGTAGTTCAGCGCATAGCCGTCTCGGCTCGCCTGTTCCCGGTAATCCTTGACCGACATGCCCGTTTCCTCCCGAAACAGCCTGCGGAAATAAGTTTCATCCTCGAAGCCGCAGCGCTTCGCGATTTCCGTTATATCAAGGTCGGTTGTGGTAAGCAGCCGCCGCGCCGTGTCCACTCGCAGCCTGCGCATGTAATCGTTGTATGTAAGTCCGACAATTCTTTTGAAGCTTTCGCTGAAGTAGCCTCTGCTCAGATGAACGAGCGAAGAGAGCTCCTTCTGCGTCAAGTTGTCCTCCATCCGCTGCTGGCAGAACCGTATTGCTTTCAGCATGCTAACGGCCAGTTCCTTGCCCGTATCATCCGACTCCAACGCGGCGGCCATTTGCCCTCTATACTGCGCGAGCCATTCCTTCCATTGCGGCCATGTCCTCAAGGAAGCCATCCGCTCCATCAGCGGCGCCGTCCCGTCATGTCTTTGCGCAAGATGCCACGCTCTTGCCATATCGGCCAATTCCCGGCACAGGCTTTCGGGGTCCGGGCGCTGCTCCTGAATCCGCTTGATGAGCTCCTCCCAGGCGGTCAAGTCGAATACCCACTCGAAAGAGGACCAGTGCCGCAGCCAATCCTGCTCACGATCCGCATTCTCGAACGCCTTCATATCGCGCAGCGAGTCATGCACCACCTCGGCTCCGTTCCCCAAATCGGCCACATAGAACACATGGCGCCGCATATACCGGTACGCCGCCTCTTTCGACTGATTGCGAACGGGAGCATGATGGAGACGAACAACAAGCCAGCGCCGTTCTCCGGCATTACTCTGCAGCGCAAACCTCGCTTCATCGTCCCACTCGGCGGGCAGCGGAGGAACTTCAACCATCCAGCCGCCGCTCCCTATCGGGATGATGAAATGCTCCGCCACATGCGGCACCTTGTACAGCTCATTCGGCACACAGCCGCTCTTGAGACCGATGAACAGCACCATTTCCCTGCCGCCGGAAGCCGCCTTGCCCGCATCCGCAGCCTTCGTCTCTTTCGACGCCAGCCGGGCGGCCATCCGTTGGAACAATTCATCCAATTTCTCTTCGTCCAGCTCCGTCTTGACGATATAATCCAGCACGCCTCTGCGAAGCGCCTCCTGAATGTATTGGAAATCCTGATGGCAGGTCAGAATCGCAATATTGATCGAAGGATAGGCTTGCTGCACCTTGTGAATAAGCTCGAATCCGGACATGCCCGGCATGGTCAGATCCGTAACAAGCAAGTCGATCCGCTCCTGCTCCAGCACCCGCAGCGCCTGCTCTCCGCCTCCGACATCCGCGACGACCTGCATGCCGTGGCGTTCCCACGGCAAGATATGAAGCAGCCCTTTGCGGACAATTGGCTCATCGTCCACCAGCAGTGTTCTAATCATCAGCGGTTCCCTCCTTGACCCGGTCGGGGACGCGAATAGTCAATGTTGTGCCGCGCCCCGGTTCGCTCTCGATCTGAATGCCGTATTCATTGCCGTAATACGATTTGATAAGCTGCTGAACGAACGGCAGTCCGATGCCCATGCCGCTCCGGCCGCGGGATTCCCCCTGCTCCGGCAGCAGCGCGGCCACCTGCTCGCCCGACATGCCGACTCCATTGTCCGCCACCTCAATGCGAATATGGCCGTCCGCCTCGCGACACGCGAGTACCGTAATGACGCCCTCGTCATTTTTAAATCCGTGATACAGTGCGTTTTCGACCAGCGGCTGCAAAATAAAGCGCGGCACCGTCACGCCCTCTACGTCGGGATCAACCTGCACCTTCATTTGAAAGGCGTGGTTGTACCGAATTTGCTGAAGCGCGATGTAATCTTTGAGATTGGCGATTTCCTGCCGCACCTGCACGAAGGCGCCCTCCTTGCCCAGATTATAATGAAGAATGCGGGTAAAATAAGTAATGAGCCGCACGATCTCGTCCTGCTTCTGTATTTTGGCTATGACCTGAACGGTATTCAGCGTATTATGGATAAAATGCGGATTGATCTGATACCGCAGCTTCTCCACCTCAAACCGGCTGCGCGCCTGCTCGCGCCGCTCGATCTCCCGCACAAGATCGTAGACGCGTGTTCTCATCTCATAGAAGCGGCCGAGCACGTCGTCGAATTCCGACAGATGAAGCAGCTTGCGGCTGCGGATGGCTTGCTGCTCGCCCATCCGTTCGATTTCCTTGCGGAACACTTGCAGCGGCCGATAGATGGAGCGCCATGCGACAAAAGCAAGCAGCAAACAAAGCGCCAGCGCAAACAGCACAATCATTACAAATTTGTAAAACCAGGCATTCACCTCCGCGCTGAACGCCTCGCCTTCCATGACGACAACCGTCCTCCACTGCTGATCGCTCACCGCTTCAAAATGCATGAAATCCTTCCGGCTTGCGGATTCAGGCGTCCACTCGCTGCCGACCGGGAATCTCCCCGTATCCGAGCTGTACACCACCATTCCGTCGGGATTCAGCAAAAGATGGGTAACCGGCTCGCCGTAATGCTGGCCGTTGAACAACTGCGGCAAGGAACGAAAGTTGCTTTCCAGGTATAAATAATATGAAGTGTTCTTCTGATAATCCGTCACTTTGCGGGACAATGAGAAGACGAGGGGCTCCGTCTCCTCGCGGTATTTGTTCGCGGACGGATGCGGCGCATGATAGCCGATGCCGTTCACCTTCACGACCACGGGATGCAGGTCGGGATCGATGACATCGACGACCGGCGAATTGTTCAACACAACCTTTTTGTCAGACCCGTCCAGAATCGCGATTATGCCGGCATGCGGGCTTGAATAATTGATAAGCGCCATCCGTTTCTGCACGTCGAGCCTGATCTGCTTCTTCTCCAAAATATCGTCCGTTGTCAAATACGTGCTGATCTTACTGGATATTTCCATGTCCAGCGCAATTTGTTGGGAAGCGAAATTCATATTTTTGAATATGTTGTCGATGCCGATCAAATCCTTTTTCACATTTTCCTGAATGGCGTTTTTGAGCGTATTCTGCAGGAAAGAATGGAACGAGGAATACGAGATAATGCCTAACAAGGCAAGCGGAGCGATAGAACTGAGCAGCAGAATGACGATCATTCTCCCCTTCAGCGTCCTCCATAAAGCGGATTTGTTCCAGATCGTCATCATTCAGCGACCGCTCCGTCCAGATTGTTCTGATGCCTGGAGTTCTTCCATACTCATCTTGCTTGCACCGGCCTTTCGGCTATTTTTTCAGAAAGCCCTTTCATATGCAGACGAGCGGGCGCGGCCGTTCGTTCCGATATTTGCTCCGACCAAGAACGGTTCGAATTCGAAGCAGATGCCGTTTGTCCGGCAAAAACAAAAAGCCCTCCTGTATGCTGGGTCGCGGACATTCACTGCCCTAATGAAGAGGAGGACGCTCACTATGAAGTTTACTCAATCGATCAAGCAAAATCAACGGATTTCGAAATTGCCATCGACATTTATTTCCACAAACGTCGCTGATCCATTACAATATTTCGATATACCCTTCGGTTCCATTTACGCGAATTCGCTCTCCATCTTTTATCCGTTTGGTCGCATTCTCTACTCCGACAACGGCCGGCAAGCCATATTCCCTTGCGATAACGGCTCCGTGGGTCATCAGTCCGCCAACTTCGGTGACCAGGCCTTTGATGGATACGAACAATGGGGTCCAGCTGGGGTCGGTAAAGGAAGTGACCAGAATATCTCCGTCTACCAGATCGGCATCTTCCATGTTTAAGATGACTCGTGCCCGTCCCTCTACAACTCCGGAAGAAACAGGCAGGCCTGCAATCGCATCGGCAGGAAGATTTTCTCGTTTGTACTTCCCCATGATGATTTCACCATCGGACGTGATCACACGAGGCGGAGTCAGTTTTTCATATAATTTGTACTCCTCTTTTCGATGATGGATAATCTGGACATCCAGCTTCTGCGTGCGTACGACTTCGCGCAGTTCTTCAAAAGTGAGGTAGTAAATATCTTCTTTTTCATACATAACGCCGGCTTGCACGAGCTGTTCGGCTTCTTTCAACAAAGCCTGCTTATATACGAAATAGCGATTCACCATGGCGTATTTGGGATATTCCCGAAACCCGCTGAAATTCCGGATGCGGTCGATCCTTCGTTTGGTCTCGTTGGCTTTTTGTTCGCCATCCGGTAATGGCTTTAGTCGATCCAATAGCTCTTGTTCTTTTTTCAATGCCTCCTGCCGCCCTTGCTCAAATTTCCGATGGCCGGCATTCGGCTCATGGTTTTTGATGTTACCCAGAATCATCGGGACAAGTGTAGCCGGTCTTTCACTCCATCGAGTTCTTGTGATATCGATTTCGCCGACACATCGCATGCCGTATTTATCAAGAAAAGCATAGATAGCGTCTCGGGTTTCCTTCCCGCCGTCGAACTTCACCAGTTCATCCAAAAAGTGATCATCGCTTGCATGTTGTAAATATTCAATAATTTTCGGATAAGGACGAATCACATCGGCAACATCCAATAGCGCCAGACCCATTTCCGAAGTTATATTGCCCGGTACCGATTGGGAAAGCGTATCGGCTGCGTTTTGTTCGCCTAACCACTCGTTCATTTTTCATTGATCCATGATGAAGCATTCATAGCAGCCATAATTAAACCCAAACTTTGGGGGTCAAATAACATCTTCCTCAGTTGCTGGATATCTTCTTGAATAAAGTCAAATAAATCCGATCCGGACTTCGTTTGGATGTTTTTCTTTAGCTCTTCGATCGACGTTTGACTACGCTGAATCAATTCGGAAACGATTGCCGGATCGTTTTCGATTTGTGCTTGAGAACCTGCAGATGACATGCTTGGATTGCTTTTACCGGGACTCTGTTCTTTTTTCTCATTTGGCAACGATTTGATAAAATCTCCACGCTCGATTATGGTCATCAGTGCGTCTTTCATGAGGGGATCGTGTTGTCCCATGGAATTTAATAACATTTCTCTGCTGTCAGGTGAAGCCAGCATCGGTGTAACATCAACAAACAACCTTCCGCCGGCTTTACGCATGGGGGCACGCGTCGTTAACAGATAAAAAGACAATCCCAACGGTTTCATGGGATCGGTCATCATTTGCTGGTGACCGACAGAGACATAAACGCGGTTTTCCTGATCACCTGCATCAGGGATCGGGTATAATGTCGTGATGGGCCGACTCTGGACAATGTAGAATGTCTCTTGGGCCAGACACCATTCGATATCTTGAGGCTGGCCGAAATAAGCTTCAATCTGTCTTCCGATGCGTGCCAGTTGTAAAATTTGTTGGTCCGTAAGTGTTTGAGTCTTTTTCTGATCGGGATCGATCGGCTTCGTCTCCGTTCCGCCTTCTTTTCGTCCATAGACAGCCCATGTTTTGGTTGCGATTCTCTTCTCGACGATTTTCCCGTCCCGCACTTTATAACCGTCGGCAGATACCAAGCCGGAGACTAACGCTTCTCCAAGTCCAAAACCGGCATCGATGGACAGCAGCTTTCGATTGGATGTCATCGGATCGGCGGTAAATAAAATTCCCGAAGCCTGGGGGAAAATCATTCTTTGAACGATCACGGATAAATAAACTTGACGATGGTCGAATCCGTTTTGCATACGGTAAATAACCGCGCGATCCGTAAACAGGGAAGTCCAACATTTGCGGATATGCTGCAGGATCGCTTCTTTGCCGATAATATTTAAATAGGTGTCTTGTTGACCGGCAAAAGAGGCATGCGGCAAATCTTCGGCCGTCGCACTGGAACGGACGGCATAAGCATGTTCTTCTCCAAACCTGGAGAGATGGTCGGCAACGGCACTCATAACATCGGAAGGAATCTCAGTTTCGATAATGGTTTGTCGAATCCTCCTGCTGATGTCGCCAATTTGCTCCCGGTCTTCTACCTTTAGCGCGGCTAGTCGATCCAACAAAGCGTGAACCGTTTCGTTTTGTCCGACGGCTTTTTGGTATGCGGCTGTAGTCACACAAAATCCTTCCGGCACCTGTATGCCTTGAATCCTGGATAATTCCCCTAAATTCAACCCTTTCCCGCCAACGAGCAACAGCGGCAATGTTTCCATTTCCTGAAGACCGAGAACCAAAGAACTCATTCCACATCTCTCCTGACCAATCATTTGAGAAAAAACATTTGACAAGAGTTCAACGGCATGATAGAATTAAATTGTAAGATAGGTTAATTATGACCTCCTTTAACTTGTGAAAATTTTTCTCATTATATCATTGTGTCTGTTTTTGTGCAAGATATCGAATAACCCGCCCGGGTTTTTTTTTATTTTCCAAATCAATAGAATAAACCGGGGGATGAAAGGCTTTATCACCTTGTACCCTCGGTTCCTCATACCTCGATAATGGATTACAGTATCCAGTTCACTAGAACTCCGCCAATTCCCGCAAGTATGAACAGAACGCCTCCAATGCGAGTAGACGCAACATAGAGTCCGGACGGTTCGGAGGCATCATAGGATTTCCAACTTTCGGCAATTTTCCAAACGATCGACGGCCGTATGAACATGAACAGTCCTAAAATAATAAGAAGCAAGCTGATGAACCCCATACGAATGCCTCCTGACTAAAACACGAAATGAGCGCCGGAAGCCGTGATCCAAATGTACAAGAGCGGCATCGGAACGCGTGACGTGGCTCGCTTCATCGAGAGCATGTTCGGGGGCCATTACTCCCCGATAACCGTCAGCAACATCACGGCGATTTATAACTAATCGGCCAGATTAACTAAACCTCTTTCTAAATCGTATACCACATAAAAGTGGTTCCACCTTTTTGCAGTAATAATAATCTGCTTTCCGCCCTTCTCAAAGAAATACCCCGCCCCATTCTGTTGTATAAAGGTCCATCCCTTCTGTTCCATTCGCTCTCTTAGTAATTGAGGCTGTTTTTCCTTTGTGAGATACCTTTCATGATTCTCTGTGAGTCCATTCGCCATTTTCACGATTGCCTTCCCCGTAGTTTCAAGCTGATACATCGCCTGCACATTACTGTAGCCAACATTATGAATGTAGAGCGCAGCGATTAAAACTACAAATACAATGATCCCCCCTAAGTGCGAGCGCTTCATGGATCGAGCTGCGCCCTAAGACCGAACCGAAACAGCGGCATTCAGATATTCTATTTCCAGGCGGTATGATGCCGTTTGAGCTTTGTACCGCAGTGTGGGCAATGCTGAATTTCCAGGTGGAAGTAAACCTTTTTTCGGGAATGATCCGATTCTTTGATTAGGGCATGAGGAAACCTCCGGCAAAGTGGTTGCTTCATACTTCAATAGAGGCATTGGAAATCCTTGTTAGTCAATTGGTCGGTCTAAGAAAAAAACTCCCTGTTGAGAGAGCTGGTGTGTAGTTTCATAGTGGCTTATCGTTCCTGATCTCGCTGCCATTTTATATCAGTATTCGAGCAGTCGAACGATGCTAAGTGTAGCACACTACGGGTTTAACACCTTACATATTTGCGTTTGAAACCAATTTGCCCTCTATCTACCGCCTTTTGAATTTGCTCGGCAGCGTTCAGGAATTTGCTTTTTGCATTATCTTTTCTGATTTCCACGAGGCCAACTGCCTTTGCGGTCTCGACTGCCCGATCATGGAGCGGAACAAAGGAAACGCCTACCGTGTAAATAAAATTATTCATAGAAGATTTTGTTCGTTCTGGAGAATCGTGAATCGTCTTTTGCACCAGATCCAGCATTCCGTCCAGCTTGCTGTTGGAAAATTCGCGGTCCGGTCGACTGCCCAAGAGCCAGCAGTAGCAGCTCCATCCCGCCGACATGCGCAGCTCCTCGCCGCTCGCGATCCATTTATCGGCAACCTCTTGCGCAATATCCGTTTCCGCCAACGTTACGGAAACTACAAAATCGGACAGCATATAGAAATATGCCCCATCCATCCACCGTTCGAAATCCGCCTCCGTCATCGCCTTCGGATCCGCAATGACGCCGGCAAAGTACATAGCATCGTAGTTCCCTGTGGCGTAAAGCTGCTCGGCCAATGGTTGATTGATTTTGATTTTCTTGGCCAAGGGCTTCATAGCACCTGTAGCCACACCAAAAAGTGGTTCGCGCGCTCCATTGGACATATACATTTTCTTGAGTCTTTCTTTTCCGAGCGCTTCAAGCTCCTGCATCACCGTTTCGAAGTTCATAATTGATCACGTCCATTTCTACTTTAGTATTTCCTTATTAACGACGCGCAGCACTCCACATGCGACGAATATTGGGGAGCATGTTATCTGGGGAATTTTACACCCTAAGAGAGCCACGGAACCCTCTTGCAGCATAGTAGGACTCTGCTCCATTGTGGTACACAAAGACCGTATCGTAGCGACGATCACAAAAGAGAGCCCCGCCGAGTTTTCTAATTCTGTCAGGTGTCTGGACCCAGCTTGATGTTTTCGTATCGAAATTTCCAAGTTGCTGCAGCTCCCGGTATTGTTCTTCCGTTAGAAGCTCGATGCCCATGGCAGCTGCCATATCCACTGCATTATTTTCCGGTTTATGTGCTTTTCTCGACTCCAACGCTTCACGGTCGTAACAGACACTTCTGCGACCTTTCGGACTTTCTGCTGAACAATCATAGAAAAGGTATTCGCCCGTCTGATGATCATGACCCACAACATCCGGTTCGCCGCCGGTTCTTTCCATTTCATAGAGCGACCACAGTTTTTCAGTATGGACTTCGAGCCTGGCTTGTACATCGGCCCAATCAAAACCTTTATGCCGGTTCATGTTTTTCTCAAAACGGGCTTTTAATGTTCTGAGCAGTTCTTCACGTTGTTCTGGTGACAATTCCTTTTTATTGTTGATTTCACTACGCTCAGTCATGTAAGTCTCTCCCTTCGGATATTGCGGTATGAGCACTGTACGCGTAAAATTGACCCAAACTTCATTTTTCTCAGAAAGCAATGCCTCTAAACGAGTAACAAAATCTGTCCATCATCAGATATGATATCCCTTAGTAAATAGAAAGGCCCACCTTGGTACGCATTATTAAGAGGCGTGGTGGGAACTGTTGGCTTGAATATACCGGAAAGATTCAGTGACGTCAAGGAGACAATCCATCTTTTAATTATATCCCTGCCGCAATGTCTATTCGAATCGCAACGGGACACGAAAGCAAAGTAGGCGCCCGACATTCGGCGCCTTCCGATCAATCCGTCAATTTGTCCAACTTCAACGTGACCGTAAACATTGGAATAGGGGGAGTCCCGCTCTTCTGCAAGCCTGTCATCTCCAATGTGTGTAGTCCGCCGGGGATCTCATCGTGCTTGATGACCAAATATTGCGACCTGATCAGATGGAGCGTCACCGCGCCGGTCGGCGTACCGTTGCCGGGGCTCGCCGCGGCAACATGTACCGTCACCGTCACGGCTTCGCCAAATACGACGGTATTTTGCGGACTCGTTGCGTCCAGGTCGGTATCCGCTTTGTTCACGATAATACCGACGGATTGCAAGCCGGCATCGAATGCCTGATCTCCGCTGTAGCGCAGGTTAATCATGTGACTGCCGACGGACAGGGCGTTGACGGACAGCGACGCGTTATTGCCTACATCCTGACTGACGGTGTCGTCGCTGCTCGCGAAGGAGCTATCGCCGCTATAGGCGGCTTCAATCGCGGGGGGCCCTGCCGCCAGGTCGTCCACTTCAGTCGTTGCCAATCCGTCCGTCAGCACGATTTCGCCATGTTTGGTCGAGCCGTTCCGGAACGTCACCGTTCCCGTCGGCGTTCCCGCTCCCGGCGAGGCCGCAGCCACGATCGCCGTGAACGTGACGGTCTGGCCGTAAACGCTGAGCTCATCCGATGAGGATAAGCTCGTGGTCGTATCGGTCCTGTTCACCGTCTGGTCAATCGCGCCCTGACTGGCCAGAAATGAGTCGTCACCGATATATTGAGGGATTTGCAGTACCTGCGGAACATCTGTATTGTGTCCGTATGCAGGCGAATCGGGGTAGAATGGGCTGTTCGCACCCCAACTTTTTTACAAACTTTTTCTGCTTTTTGTCCTATAGATAAGATCTTAACTCCCGGGAACAAATCCACAATAGTCGAGAGTGCAAATGCCCCCATCTCCAGCTCAGCAGAAGTAGGCGGCCTATTTCCTCCGTCCTTATCCTAGGATGTAGCAGAAACGCATTCCACATCACCGGTGGCTTCAACAACCGATCACCGCCCCCCAAACGACAGTTGCCGAAGCTCCGGATTTATTGTTTTAGAAAAGTCGCTCCAAAAAAGTGCTGTGTTCCTGTAATTGCGGTAAAGGTCGGTTGTTCCATTCTGCTCCGCCGTCTCGTAGTCTTTTCACTATTATGACGGATTGTACCGACAATTGATTGTCAGCGAATATATGTTCTATTCATCCTCCTCCCACGGATCACCATAACATCCCCCGACTACAGTGGAATCAATGCCATCCCACTGAAAGAAGAACTCCTCATCAGAACCATTCAGCACATCAAGGTATTCCATTACTTCTTCCAAATTCTCTTCGTCAAAATAGATATAGCTTTTTTCATCTCTTTACCTCCTTCAAAATAGAAAAACACGTTCCGCTAAGAAACGTGCTTTTGAGAAAACTCTTAATATTATCTATATTCGATGGATAAAAATCACACGCGAATTAAGAGCTGTCACAGTATATTCAAAAATGAACATTCTCCTTTTGCTTCTCCTTCAACTGCTTAAACAGCTTTTCTACAGTACTGACCCCGACATTTTTATACTTTCCGAGAATGACAAGTTCCTTTGGCAAATGTTCAACTCTCGCCATTTGATCCTCGTTCAGCTGTTTCAACAGATTTGGCCCAGAATCCTTGGCTGTTCTTCTCATGTTAAATATTGCTGTTCAATTGTTTCAACCCAGAGTGGAAGCGACTCCGCACGATGTAGAATCAAACCGTTTCGTATGACAAGAGCAGTTTCACCTTCAGATCGGCTATTATCTATAACGATAAGATGGTCAAGCAAATGAAGGTGAGAAATTAAATTTTTTGCATTGAAGTATCATGACGTCTGATAATATCCTCAGTAGGAATGTGATGTCCACCATTTTTAACACGGGCTGCTACTCTCTCGATATTCAAACGATAATCTCCCAGACCCACGTAAAACATGGTAACTTCGAATCCGCTTGCCTTGGCATCATGCATAAGACGAATGACATTGCCCCCAGCTAATGTTGTTTCAATTGAGAAGTCACGGCTGTCACGAATGCAATCTCTGGCTAATTTTATAGCCTCTTTCCCTGCAGATACTTTTCGTCTCTCTGGATGATTGGAATCAATTCCTCGAGCCAAAGCATCAGGGTCAATGTTTATGCTAATCCCAAGCCGATCGACAATTAGATTTCGAATTGTACTTTCCCGCTGCCATTGTTACCGGCAAAAACATACATAATCGGCATCGCTTCATACATGAGATTCATCCTGTTCAGATACAGGGATGACATTTCCGTCACTGTATTCCCTTACGATTTGGCCTTCGGCCGTCTTATATACAATGTATGTTTCGTTAGCTTTAGCATCCAGCTTTGCACGATCACCCGTAAGCTTAATCAGCTTCTGGAGTTCTTTGAATTGATTCATGGGCTCACCATCCTGTTACACCAGTATTGACTTTGAATCTGATTATAACACAGGAGAAGCTTCTGGTTAGAATCTTATTGTCTTAACGGAGGCTTCAAACCTCTTCCAGGATCGCTGCAAGCCGCCCCCATTGCGCTGAACTGTGGCTGGACGGAAGTATCATTATCCCTCCGCATGGGTCTTCGCCTTAAATGGAACTGCAAGAAAATTACTTCCTTGCAGTCTAAAAACTTTGTTCCTACAACCGTCCTCTAAGGAAAGGATTATGCCCGGTTCCTTTTCCCGACGGCATCGCACCGGGCACCCCGTCCGCTTCCAGCAGCGGTCGAACGACCAGCTTCACCGGCCACTCTCCGCTCTCGAAGATCGCCCGGTATAGCTCGGCGCGGTCGCTTTCCGGCAGCCCCGCCCCTTGCAGCGCTTCTTTCCAGGCCTGCTCCGTGATCGTCCACAACCGGGACTCCGGCAGATCGTACGCGCAGGACAAAGCTTCCATGATCGAAGCCAGATTGATCTGCGTCCCCAGCGATTGGACGTAAAAATCAGCTTGTGAATCGTCTCGTTGTACAGGCTGTTGGAATAGCCGGGCCGTATGCGGTACCCGGGATCGCCGACGCCGTGCTTATCGAGATATGGCTGATGCAGGCGCACCGAATCGTGGTCGCGGAGCAGAAGCCCCTTCACTTGATTGCGCTCCAGAACCAGGCAGCAGTTCTGCCCGTGAATTTCCGGGACGATTCCGATCTTGAACAGCCGCATCACCACGTCATAGAACAGGTGCGCGAGGTCGCTATAGAAGCTGAACACCTCTTCGCGGGAAAGCTCCTTGCCCAGGATTTCCGACAAAATATGCCGGCCTCCCAAATGGACGCCAAGCGCGGACATCGGAATCACCTTGCGTTCCGCCTCAAAAAGCTCCGGCGGGTATAGGCGAAGCTGGGCGGCCAAATGGCGCGGATGGTCGTCGAACAGCCCCATCGATGCCGGCATGTATCCCCACCAGTGCCGCTCCTCGCATAGGAAAACCCGGCCCTGCAGTGTGTCGTCGCAAGCTATGGCCTGACGCAGCAGCTTCTCCCCGGCCAAGCCGTTCAGCAGCTTCACGACCGGCAAATAGCGGGCGGCGCCCAGCGACAGCACGCTGACCGGCAGCTTGAGCATCGCCACAGCGGCCACAGCGTTAACGTCCGCTCCGCTCCCCACCTCCACTATGGATGGCGGAGCAAGAGAACGCAAGGAGGAGGTGGCTAGAAATTCACCAGCCTCCGCATCCAGCACCACGATCGTCCCCTCCTCGATTTCCCGGATAAAGCGGGGCAAAATCACCTGCTGAAGCTGCCACGGGTGCACAGGCAGAGGCACGTATTCGTCCGGCCTAAGCCCCCGCCGCTGCATCTCGTCCTCCACGGCGGCCCGCTGCTCAGCCGCAAGCAGATCCAGGCAGGACAACGGCCCTTCCGGGAAACCCCGTACGACCGAATCGGCGCGCACCGCTACCCAGCGCAGGCGGATCGGCTCCCCGAACTCCGCCGAATACTTCAGGCAGTCCTGCTCAGTAAACCCGATTTTCGCTTTGGCCGACGGATGGAACGGGCGATCGCGCAGCGCAGCGATTCGTTCTCCTTTGATAAACCACTCGTAAGCCGAGGACGGAGCAAACGCCAGCAGCCCCTTCGCGCATTCCGGGCTCAGGCTCAACGCAAGCTGCCGGGCCGCCACCTCCACGCCGGTCAAAAAGTCTGCAACCCCCGGATGGCTGTAGGCTTCCTCCGGCAACACCGCACGCAGCACCGTTTTCGCCAGCTCCGCCGGAGAGTTGATGAAAGCCCAGCTTCCGTCGGACGCGCGTTTAAAAATCGGAGAATCCTGCACCCACTGAACGCCAAGCCTGGGGCTGTCTTCAACCAAAAACGCGATTTCCCCGGCAAAAATGCGAATCGCTCTACTACCGCCATAGCCGCCGTATAACCGCCGGATCTGCTCGGACGCGGCCGACAGCGTCCCGAAAGTCCCCTCATCCAGCCGGAAAACCGCTCCGTCAAAAAGGCGTTCATCAAATCGCCGGTAATCCATAATTCCGCCGCCTGCCGCCCTGATTTAATTGTCCATGTTCGCATGGGTTGCATGATCATTTCCTTCCGCTAAATAATAAAATTTCGGGTGCGGGTGCCCCAAAAAATCGTGATGCGAGATCGTCCAGCAATAAGCGCCCGACTTCTCGAACACAACGATATCACCGACGCGCAGCAGCTCGACTTCGGCATCCGCATGCAGCCGGTCCTTGGGGGTGCAAAGCTCGCCGACCAGCGTCACTTTGCCCCGCCTGATCTCTGGCCTGGCGAAAGGATACGCCCAACGCTCCGCCGGCAAGACAGCAAACGGATGATTATGCCCCCAGGAAGCGGGCAGCCGGTTGTGGTGCGTCCCCCCCCTCAGCACGGCAAAATACCGATCATGCGAAGGCTTGATATCGATCACCTCCGCCGCGTAATAACCGTGGTTTGCTACGAGAAACCGGCCCGGCTCGAACCACAACTGAACTCTGGCCAGCCTTTTTCTAGCTTCGCTTCGTGCGATCAGGGAAGTGAACAAGGCCCAGTCGAACGGCGGAGCGTCATCGTAAGGGACGCCAAAGCCGCCTCCCGCGTTGACGATCTCAATGTCCAGACGGTAGCGTTCCATCCACTCTTCCGCTTTTCGCAAATACAGCTCGATCATTTCGGCATGCAGCTCCGCCCGCAAGTTGTTCGAGAGCGAGTGAAAATGAAAGCCGCATAACCTAACCGCGCCCCGCCCTTCTTCCCGTATAACGGCGATCGCTTCATCAAGCAGCTCCTCGTCCAGCCCGAAGGGGGTCGGACGGCCGCCCATCGTAATATGGGTCTGCGGCAACGCGCTCGTTCTCAGGTTCATGCGCAGCAAAATCCGGACCGGCTCGCTCCGCCCTTGTGTAAGCCGGATCAGCCTCCTCAGCTCCAGCAGGCTTTCCACATGAATATAGGAAACATTGTGCCGGATGGCCGCCTCCAGCTCCGCTTCCTTTTTGCCGGGGCCGCCAAACAGAACCGGAACGCTGCCGCTCACCTCCCTGACCTTGAGCAGCTCGCCGGCGGAGGCTACCTCAAATCCGTCGATCAGCGGCAGCAGCGCTTCGATAATGCGCCGGTCCGGGTTGGCTTTAATCGCGTAAAACAGCCCCGTCCGTTCCGGCATATACCGCCGCATCCCCCGCACATGCGCGCGAATGCCGCCCAGGTCATACAGATAAGCGCAAAACGGCTCCCGGCTTTCCGCTTGCAGCCTGTTGATCGCTTCCCGCACGTATGCTTTCATGTCCAATCTCCCATATCCCGGTAGTCGTTTCGCTTTTGCATATAAGCGCGAAACGCCGTATTTCGGTCATCTCCCAGCACATAAATGCGCACCCCGCGCTCCGCCCACATCCGCATTTCCTCCCTGCTTCTCGCAACCGCGGCGTACGGAACCCCGAGACGCTCCGCGGCCGCATACAGCCGCTCCAACTCCCGCCGCACCTCCGGATGCCCGGTTTGCCACGGCAAGCCGAGGGATTGCGACAGGTCCGCCGCGCCTTCCAGCACAAACCCGATCTGCGGATGGGCTAAAATGTCCTCGCATTGCCTAATACCTTCCACGTTTTCGATCATCGGCACCACCATGACCGCTTCGTTGGCCTCCCGGATATACTCCGTCAGCGAATATTTGGCGAACGTGCCCGGCCGGCCGCTATTGAGACTGCGGCTTCCAAGCGGGTGGTAATACGCCCAGCGGACCACTTCCTCGACCTGCTCCCGCCGCTCGACATGAGGGATGACGATGCCCTGCGCTCCGCAGTCCAGCACCTTCAAGATTTCGGAGCGGTTCACACCCGAAACGCGGACCAGCGGAGTCACGCCCATCAATTCGGCGGCGCGGATCAGCTCCTCGACGCTTTCCATGTTCGTAGAAGCGTGCTCGCAATCGATAATGACGAAATCGTATTCGGCATGGCCGATCATTTCCACGATCACGGGATGCGGAATGGAGACGAACAGGCCGAACACCGGCTGTTTACGGTTTATTTTCAGCTTAAGCGCATTGGGTCTCATAACGCCGCCAGACTCTCCCTCGCCAGCCGCAGCGGGTTGAGCGGTTTGCGGAAATACAGCTCGCCGTCGCCGTACAGCCTTCGCTTGGTCATCTCCTCCACCAACGCGTCGGTGCTAAACAGGTCATAGCCTTGAAAACTTTCCCCATACTCGGGATATTGCCGCTGGTATTCCAAGATGACCGCCGCGCACAGGCTCCAGAACTTCCGCTCCGCAAGCCCGAACGTCTCCAGGGTCCAGGCGATCTCGCTCATGCAGATGAAAAAGAACGCGTCATACACATAATCCCGCACCTCGGGCATCGTCTCGGCGTGGATGAACGAATACCGGTTGAATTTGCGGTGCGCTTCCGGCTCGGGATGCAGCTTCGGCGCCCGCTTCGGAATTGTCAATATTAATCTTTAAAGGGAAAATATTCATCTTTTGCATGGGAAAGGAATACGAAAGCGAAAGCCATCGGCCATTGCGGGTTGCGCGAGACCGACGGCGCGGAAACGGCAGAACATGCGCTTCGATATGGCGGCAGGAAAGCCGATGTTCATATTCTGACGGGGAGCTGTGCGGATACCGTTATCGTCGGCGTGGCAGTGATGTAGCGGCTATCTTTGATGGAGAAGGCGTATCAAGTCTGTTTGGGGCACGTCGGACAGTAATCGCCCGGCTCATCCGACGTCAAATAATAAAGGCAGCAGGTTTTACGCACTCTTAGCGGTTTGTCGTAACCGTCCCTGAACACTTTCGGACTGTCGAACTGCTTGAGCGGATTGCGGGATTCGCCGAACAGGCGGGGCGGCGCGTCGTGAAGCAAATAATGATAATCCTCTTCCATCCGCCGCTGTTGCTCGGGCCCCGCTCCTTCCGCAAATTTTTCCTCATACAACCAATAGACATAAATGGCCGTGTTTTCCCATAACAGCGCTTTGGAGATCCGCGCCGTTTTGGAAACGGCATTCCATACCCGGGACAGATTACCGGCAAACATCCGTTCAAGGACCAGATTCCGCCATTCGCTGCGCTGATTCGCTTGCGGCTCGCTGGCCTGCCAGTCTTTCAGCCGCGCCTTGGGCAGCCAGGCCTGCCCCTGATAGCACGACTCGATCCAGCCGTTATCCAGCGCCAGGTTCAATCCCTTATTGAAGCAAGACATCGCGTATAAATTGGAAGCGATAACGAGAAAGGCATACCGCTTGGCGAAAAGCGAGACGGCAGCCGACTGCGAGTCGGTCTCGAAAATGCCGCTTACGCCGCGAAAATAAGCCTCGCTTCTCTCCGGATTTAAAAGGTCGGTAAACGGAATGGAGAACGTCCGGTCGGCGGAAGGCTCTCGGGTTAAGCGGTACTCGTCGGCCAGCACCTGAAATTCCTCCGGCTCAAGCCAGGTGGCCGTAGCGTTGTTCTTCATGAACGTTCCTGCCCCTTCCATGTGGAATGCACAGCGGTGTGCCAAACAGCGGATCGACGGCAATTTCGCAGTCCATCCGAAAGACGGTGCGGACCATCTCGCGGGTCACGATCTCCTCTGGCCGTCCCTGGGCGTAAATGGACCCTCCGTGGACCGCGACGATATGATGGGCGTAGCGGCAGGCCAAATTCAGATCGTGCAGAACCATCACAATCGTGCGATGCTCCTTCTCGTTTAATTCGAACAGCAAATCGAGGATTTCGATCTGATGGCTCATATCGAGGTAGGTCGTCGGCTCGTCGAGCAGCAGCGTTTCCGCTCCCTGGGCGAGCGTCATGGCGATCCAGGCGCGTTGGCGCTGCCCTCCCGACAGCGCGTCCACCGGTCGGTCCGCGAGTTCCGTTAGGCGCGTGGCCTGAAGCGCCAGGCGAACCATCCGTTCATCCTCGCGCGACCATTGCTTCAGCCAGCTCTGGTGCGGGTATCTTCCCTGTCTGACGAGCTGGCTCACCGTCAAGCCTTCCGGGGCGGAAGGACCTTGCGGCAAAATGGACATCCGCTTGGCGATTTCCTTGCTCGGCAGCTTGGCGATCTCTTCCCCGCTCAGCAGCACCGTGCCCGAACGGGGCTTCTGCAGGCGCGCAATAGTGCGCAGCAGCGTGGACTTGCCGCAGCCGTTACTGCCGATCAGGACCGTGATTTGGCCTTTCGGTATCGTCAAGTTCAAATTTTCGATCACAGGCTCCGCTCCATAGGAGATAGTAAGGTCTTTCGCTTCCAAAATACTCACGGTTCTCCCCCTATTCAATTTTGGTTTCTGTTCTTAAACAGCAAGTACAAGAAGAAAGGCGCGCCCACTCCCGCCGTGAACACCCCGGCCGGAACATCCAGCGGCAAAAACGCGGTCCGTCCGATCAAATCGGCGCTGAACACAAGCAGAGCCCCGAGCAGCGCCGACACGAGCAGCACGCTGCCGAACATGCGGCCCGCCAGCTTTCTAGCGATATGCGGTGCGATCAGGCCGACGAATCCGAGGGTGCCGACCACGGATACCGCAAATCCGGCAAGCAGCACGCTGCATAATAGCAATGCCAGACGATGGCGCTGAACGGCAACGCCAAGCCCGGCGGCCAGGTCGTCGCCGAACGCCTGCGCATTCAGGCTGCGCGCAAGCCAAAGGGCCAGCGGCACGATAAGCACGATCACCGGCAGAATGGTATAAACATCCGCCCAGGAAGCGCCGTACACGCTGCCGGTTAGCCAAATGTAGGCTTGCCCGGCGGTGTAGAACGGGCTCAGGATCAGCATAAACATGGTGCCGGCGCCGGTGATGGCCGATATGCCAATCCCGATCAACACCAGGCGAATCGGCGTGACCCCCTCTTTCCAGGCCAGCGCGTAAATGACCATCGAAGTCGTAATGGCGCCGGCAACCGCGAACGCCGGCAGCAGCTTGATGCTGAGCGCGCCTCCCAGCAGCGAGACGAAACCGACCGCCGCCACCGCCGCGCCTCCGGTGATGCCGATGACATCCGGAGATGCAAGCGGGTTGCGGATAACCCCCTGCAGGATGGCGCCGGACATGCCCAGCGCCGCGCCGACAAGCAGGGACAGCAGCACCCGCGCAGTCTCAGCGTGAGCACAACGAAATCATGCTCCCCGGCATTTAGCCCCAGGATCGTCCGGAGCACTTCCAGCGGAGACAGGATGTCGCTGCCCAGGCTTGGTCCGGCCACAGCGGCGAGCAGAACCAGGACGGCCAGCACGGCAATGGCGAGCGCCGCCTTGCGCTCGATCAGGAAAGATACGGTATCTTTTTGCTGCGAACCATAATCGTTTCCTTCATATCTTCGCCACCCCCTTGCGGGCGATATAGATGAAGAACGGCCCGCCAAGCAAGGCGGTCACGATGCCAAGCGGAAGCTCGTCCGGCAGGATGACCAACCGGGCGGCTACATCGGACCATAGCAGCAGCACCGCTCCCCCTGCAAGCGAGTAAGGAATGAGCCAACGATAGTCGTTCCCGACCAGGGCGCGCATCATATGGGGTACGATGAGTCCGACGAGACCGATCGATCCGGCAACGGCCACCGAGCCTCCGGCAAGAAGCACAATGACGGCCCCCATCAGCGTTTTGACCAGCATCACGTTCTGTCCCATGCCTCTGGCAATATCATCGCCGGTCAACATCAGATTGATCGCTCGGCCCATGAAGAGAGCGGTTAGCACCGCCAAAGCCATATATGGCAGAACCGGATAAAGCATTTCCAGCGTCCGCCCGCTGACGGAGCCGGCCAGCCAGAACAGCACATTCTCCAGCCCCGCCCCGTCCAGAACGAGCACGGCCTGCGTGAAGGATGAGAACAAAGCCGTAATCGCCGTGCCCGCCAGCACGATCTTAATCGGTGTTAAGCCGTCCCGCCCGATGGAGCCGAGCGCATAGACGATCACCGCCGCAATCGCCGCTCCGGCAAAGCCGAACCACATCATCGCCTTTAACGAGGACACCGACAGCAGCACGACCGCCAGCACGATGAAAAAAATCGCTCCGGCGTTAATCCCGAACACACTCGGCGACGCCAGTGAATTGCGGGTCAATGCCTGCATGAGCGCTCCGGCAACCGCCAGGCCGGCCCCTACGACGGCAGCAATAACCGTCCGCGGCAGCCGCTCGGTATGCAGTACGATATGCTCGACGGATTCTTCGTCGTAATTCCTGAACGCCTCCACCGCCGTGGAAATCGTAATTTCCGTGCGGCCGAAGATCATGCTGGCGGCACATGACGCAACAAGCAGAACGAGCAGCGCCGCCAGCCCCAACAGCTTCGATTTCTCCCGTACAAACAGCGGAAACATTCCCTCACTCTTTCGTCTTCGTCATTTAAAATATGGCAAAAAGCCTGCCTGTCCAAGGCAGGCCCTTCCCGCTTGCGGTTAATTCAGCTCGAAATATTCGTACAGATCGTCGAGCAGCATGTTGGCCGTCTTGTAGCCGCCGGCGCTGTTCCACACCACTTCGTCCACCTGAACGAGCTTGCCGTTCTTAACTGCGTCCAGATTGGCCCATAGCTTGCTCTTCGTCCATTCCTCATAGTTTTTCTGAATCGCTTCGGTATCGGTGCCGGAATTGAAGTTGAAGATCATGTCGGCATTCATATCCGGGATGCTCTCTTTGGAAGCGAGTCGAACGCCCCAGATGTCTTGATCATGTCCGGGAGGTCTTGTAAAACCAAGCTCTTTGAGAATTTTCCCCGCGTAGCCCATATAGAAAATCCGTACCTGATCCGCTCTGAAATTGGTGATCGTTACCTCGATCGGCAACCGGTCGCCCATCTTCTGCTTGAAGTCGGCTACTCTCGCATCCCAATCGGCGAGCAACTGATCGGATTTGTCCTTGAGATTCAACGCCTCACCTGACGTCTTCAGCGTTTCTTTCCAGTCAAAAAGCGTTTCCGTCACAACCGTCGGCGCGATTTGCGACAACTGTTCGTAAATATCCTCGTGCCGCGTCTTCGTGGCAATGATCAGATCAGGCTGAAGTTTATGTATCTCTTCCAGATTCGGCTGCGTCTCTTGACCGACGATCGCTACACCCTCCAGATCGGCCCGCAAATATTCGTAGATAGGCTGCTGCACCCAGGATTCCACCACGCCGACCGGCTTCACTCCAAGCGAAACGGCCACATCAGTGGCGCCCTGGAACAAGGTTATGATCCTTTTAGGCGTTCCTTTGATCACCGTTTCGCCCATGGCGTGCTTGACGACCCGGATCTCTTCCCCAGCCGCGTCCGTTCCGCCGCTTTTCGCTTGATTCGAATCAACGGTTGCGCCAGCCTGACTGCCGGTATCGGAAGTCCCTTTTGCCGGTCCGCCGGCTGCGCATCCGGCCAATGCTGCGATCATCAAAATAAGGAACATACTTAGGAATGTTTTGAAAAATTTCAACATAATTTTCCTTCTCCCTATTGCTTATTATAAATGATATTGATACTCATTATCAATTAGAATTGTAATAAAGAAAGGAGGATTTTTCAAGCACTTATTTAAAATTTGATGCTGTTCTGTAATAATGTCACTATGGGACAGGAGACAGCGTCCGCCTCTTTTTGTGATTTCCCGACCTTCTTTACAATATTTCCTACGGTCGTATGACTGATGCTGACAGCTGTCCACTCGTTGAGGATATGGGCGAGTTCACGATAGGTGGTTTCCGCAGCCATTTCAGCCACTTTCACATCCACAAAGGGACTTCTCCGGTCATATGCTTTGAATCCAATCCACTCATAGAATGGATAATGGGGGTTCCCTTCAGAATCATACATAAGGGTATGGGTGAACCTCACCACACCAAAAGTAAATTGAATTTCCCTTTCATCGCTTCGTTCAACCGTCCAGCCCTCGCTTTGTTTCTGTTTGACGATGACACGATTTCATCGATGTGAAAACGTCCCCCACCATGCGGGCAAATGTATCGTACATTAGGAGACGAACTTGTTCTTCAAAGTCAATTAAGTGGTACCGTCAAGAAGTTTGTGTATTTGAAGTATAGGGACTCTCTATGAACTGTTTGGTGGGACGTAGCCCAAGCGAAGGCGCGGGAGCTGTTTATTCTCCGTACCTTTCGCGATACATTTTCTCAAATGCATCCTTTGTCGTTTCCATGCCGAATCCTCGTATGATGCGTTTACTCCACCGCTCATTATAATCAGAAGCGACGAGGTAGGCGATCTTTTCAGCAGCGTCGATGTTCGGCACGCTGTTCATCGGATACAGTCGTTTGCGGATTTCTTTCACCGTCCTTTCAATCGCATTCGTGGTATAGATGGCTTGCCAAATGTCTTGGGGGTATTTGTAAAATGTCAACAACACCGGAAGATCTGCACGCCAAGAAGCAAGCTCACGGGGATACTGTCTCAACCACTTCAATTCCACAGCATGAAACTGACGTACGGCATCCTCGTAGCATGGCGCACTATACACTTCTTTCAGATCGCCGAGAAACTCTGCTTTGTCCTTGACTCGAATTTTAGGGAACGTGTTTACGCATCTTGTGGACAATACAGCGCTGGACGTTGGCTTTCGGATACACGCTGTGAAAGGCCTCTTCGAGTCCTGGAAGACCATCGAAAACGCCCAGGAGAATGTCGGTTGCTCCGCGCCGGTACGTATCTTGCAGAAACTCTTTCCACCCGTGCGCACTCTCATTGCCTCCAACAAGGAAGCCAATGATTTGACGGTAGCCATCTTCATCGATCGCCATTGCTACTTAAATGACTTCTGTGGCCACGCTATCCCGGAGGAGACTGAAATGAATGCCGTCGATATACAACACGGAATACCGTTTCTTTAGAGGACGTTCTTGCCAGGCGTGAACGTCTTGTAAAACCGTATTGGTGATGTTGCTGACGGTAGTCGGTGAATAGTGCTTACCAATGATGCATTCAATGAAATCCGCAACATCTCGCGTGCTCATTCCGCCTTTGTACATGCGGATAACGGCTTCCTCCAGCCACCCGTCACGACGTTGATACGGTTTGAAAAGTTCGGTTCGAAACTCACCTTGCCGATCGCGTGGAACTCGAAGGTCATTAATCTTGCCGAACTGCGTCTCTAATGTTCTGGAGTAAAAGCCGTTCCGAGTATTCTTCGTTTCCGGATTCTCGACGGTCAGGTAGTTACTGAGTTCTTCTCGCATGATCAGTTCAAGTTTGTCCTTAATAAACAGCAAAACGGTATTTGCTAGTTGCTCCATAAAGTCGGAATCGTTTATACTTAGGGCTTGCTGAACGCTTGGAAAAACCGACAAAACCTGCATAACAACAAGGATTCTAAGGCCCATTTGTCGAAATCATATGCAAAGGAAATGCACGAAGACCGCCTAATATCCTTGCAGCTGGAGTGACGAAATATGTTTAAGCCGACCGCGCACCTCGACAATCAATTGATCCTGCCTGGAGACTTCTTTCTTCCCTTCGGAGGAAAGCTGGACGAGGACAACCGCTGGGTTCAGCTGGCGCGGTTGGTGCCGTGGGCTGAGGCTGAGAAAAAGTACGGTCAATTTTTCAAAGATTCCTTTCGCGGACAGCAAACGATCAGCCTGCGGATGGGGCTTGGCGCGCTCATCATCCAAGAGCGAATGCAGTTGACCGACAGAGAAACGTTGGAGTCGATCAGCGAAAATCCTTACATGCAATACTTCATTGGTCTGTCTGGGTTCGTCATGAAGCCTCCGTTCCATCATTCCATGATGACGCATTTCCGCAAGCGACTGACGGACGTGCTGGCCGAGTTGAATGAAATCGTCGCCACCGAGGGTGCGAAGGAAACGAAAGACGATGATGACAGCAACAGCGCGGCCGGCGGCGGTAAAGGCCAAGTGAAGCGCTCGAAGAAGCGCGTCTCTGATGAAGAAGTCGAGCAGCAAACCATGTTTGCACAATCGCAAGTCGCATCGTCAGAAGCAGCGTCTCCCGCGGAGTCGATGGCTGCAGAGTCAGCAGTTCCTGAAACGAATAACCTTGTTTGCGAAGCGCATCCGGAATCAGACGCGGAATTGGAAGCCCCGGAGCGGCCGAATCAAGGAACTGTGCTGGTGGACGCCACCTGCCCCCCGGCGGATGTGGCGTATCCGACCGATCTGAATCTGCTGAATGAAGCGCGGGAAAAGCTGGAAGCGATCATCGATACGCTGCACGAACCGGTCATCGGACAAACGGCAAAACCGCGCACCTATCGTGAAAAGGCACGCAAGCAGTTTCTGGCGGTGTCCAAACAGCGCAGGCCGGGGCCGAAAGTGATTCGCAAAGCGATCAGGAGGCAGCTTGGTTACGTTGGACGGAATCTCTCCATTATCGCCGAGCAAGCCAAGACGCAACCGCTCACGCTGCTTAGCCGCAAAGCCTATCGCGACCTGTTGGTGATTCACGAACTGTATCGTCAGCAGCTTCACATGTACAACGAGCGTTCCCACCAGATAGAAGACCGCATCGTGAGCATCCATCAACCGCATGTCAGGCCGATCGTGCGCGGGAAAGCCAAGGCGCGAGTCGAGTTCGGAGCCAAGATCGCTGTAAGCATGACGAAGGGCTACGCGTTCCTTGATCGGCTTTCTTGGGATAACTTCAACGAGAGCACGACGCTTATTGACGTGATCGAGAAGTATCGCAGCCGCATGGGATTCTATCCGGCTGTTGTCCAAGCAGATCAGATCTGCCGCACGCGCGAAAACCGGAGCTTCTGCAAACAGCATGGGATTCGGCTCAGTGGACCAGCACTGGGACGCAAGCCGAAAAACGGTTCGACAAGCGAAGAAAGGCAAGTTGCCAAACTGGATACCGGAGAACGAAACGCAATAGAAGGCAAGTTCGGCGAAGGCAAGCGCAAGTACGGGCTTGGCTGTATTCGAGCACGCCTCGCAAAGACAAGTGAATCCGTGATTACGCTGCAACTTCTGGTGATGAACCTGGAGCGCAGGCTTCGCGTTCTTTTTTGCTTCATTTTTTCGTTGCTATCTCGTAGACGCCCGACCCCGTGCTTCTGGTAAAGAATCGTTCAGCAAGCCCTAGTTATCCCTACCTCATGTACTTCTCTTAATGCTTGAATTCGCAGCTTAATTCCCGGTGCAACCGGAGCAAAAAGCCGCTTTATATCTTCCCGATCGGTTTCAATTGTCATTGACAAAATGTGCTTCAAAGATAGGAGTAAGCACTTGGAGAAGAGCCTGTTGGATAAAGCGATCTACCACAGTCGAAATGCCAAATAATCTGACAACGCCGTCGGGTTTCGGGATTTCGACCCTTCGGACTGGTGCCGTTTGATAGGCCCCTTCTAATAATTGTTGTCGTATAAGCGGCCAGTACTCATGGGGCTCGGAGTTTGCCGGACGACGCTTAACCATCACTTCAAGGTCCTCTGGGCTTCACCCGTACTTCCCTGAAGGAGTTCCATAGGAATTCTGCTTCAACGCGTCGTTCTCGAAAACGTCTGATCCATCCCTGAGTTGACGTTTGGCCCTTCCCTTTTTCAGGCGTCCCTTACTCACGCACTATGACCTCTGCTGACTCCTGCACGCTCAGCAAAACCTTACGGCCTTGGTTACCATCCTCAGATGGCGTGCCATGCAGGCCTCCCCGGATAAGGATGCGTACTTTCATCCATGCACCTGTCCAATATACTCATACAGCCCTTGGCGGCTTCGGACTTCGCCTTGTTTCGCAGACTCATCCGACTGTACTAGCCTCACATTGGATTCGTGTATCTCAGATCGAGTGTTTGCCTCCAGCTCCCTTCAGATTCCACCTCACGATGGACACCCTTACTTTTGGCTAACGGTAGGTGATCGCCAGCGCCAGCTTGGGACTTTCCCCTAAAGCACGGCACCCATGCCGGGCTAGAGTGAAAGGCTGGGCGGGGCCCAGCCCCTTCTCATCAAACCGTACGTGAGGTTTTCCCTCATACGGCTTTCCGATGTTCGTCATCATGAGCATGCAGATTACAAGAGCGTTTTAAGTCCATATTGAATAGACAAAGACTTCACTTCGCGCAGCGAACTCAACCATCGTCTGCGTTTGTGTTTCTTAGCATACCACTTCGCAAACCGCTGCCGGATATACCAATCCAACTTCGCCATCTTCCTCTGGCTGTAAGCTGTGTAGTAGTAATTGCGCCAGCCTTGAATCTTTGGATTCAGGTACTCCACGTGCTCTTCGAAACTCAGGCGTCGCATACCTGGCGGAGCTAATCGCTCTTTTACCCCTTCCCGTATTCGCTCTTCCGCCTTCCGGCACAACCACTGCTGGGTTGTGTAGTACACTTGGCCTTTGGATGTTTCGGCCTTCGTCTTTCGATGATGCATGCCCAGAAAATCGAAGCCTTCTTCCCCAGTCCAAAGTCCAACGATGCGCGTTTTCGTGGGGTGCAGGGTTAATTCCAGGCGTTCCATAATCGCTCGTATGAGTTCATAGGCCCGCTGTGCGTCCTTCTTCGTCTTGCAGATGATCACCAGATCATCTGCATAACGTGTCAGTTCCCCAAGCTTACCGCCATGTCGTTCCCACAGAAGATCAAAGTAATTCAGGTAGATGTTCGCCAGCAGTGGTGAGATCACTCCCCCTTGCGGTGTACCCAAGTCTGAGCGTCGGATGTTTCCTTCTTCCATCACTCCCGCACCTAACCACTTCCTCACCAACTTCAAGATTCGCCTGTCACTGATCCGCATTTCGATCAGCTTCATCAGTTTCTCCTGATTGATGTTGTCGAAGTAGCCTTGGATGTCGACGTCGACCACCCAATTTCCTTTGCGGTTGCATGCTTTCCGGATTGGCTCCAACGCCTGTTTCGCGCTCCGCTTAGGCCGAAAACCGAAAGACGTGTCCTGAAAATCCGCCTCGAAAATGGGTTCCATGACGAGTTTGGTCGCCATCTGGATGACGCGGTCTCTCACCGTCGGGATCCCCAGCGGTCGCAGTTTGCCATCTTTCTTCGGGATGTAGTGGTGTCTAACGGGTTGTGGATGGTACTTCCTTTCTTTCAGTAGCCGTTGACATTCAAGCACAAAACGCATTTCTCCCTGTTTCTCGATGTCTGCCAACGTCTCTCCATCCACTCCTGCCGAGCCCTCGTTGGCTCGTACCCTTCGCCACGCTTCCCATAAGATGTCTACCCGATAAACCTTGTCGTACAGCGCGTGAAATCTTCGCTTCTTGTTCTCCTTGGCCGCATGACCGAGTTTCCCTTGGAGTTGTTGAACGTTTTCCTCTGGTGTTGTTAGCCGTTTGGCATTCACTGACTCGTACCTCCTCAAGAAACTTGAACAAAGCAGGGCTCCTTCCCACCGCAGGTTGTGTTGTCCTGCGTTCCACGGTGTAGAGTCGAAGGAGGTC
>NZ_BOVJ01000072.1 GCF_018403665.1 Paenibacillus cisolokensis | reverse complement strand
TATTCCGGTATAACGATTTTCGCTCATTCAGGGGAAAGGATAACTGTAAATTTTTGATCATAGATACTTTTATTCTAATCCAAACCTGTTTTTACAAACAAACGACTCTTTGATGCAACGCTAGTGCGAAAAGCTGCACTTTTGCAGCATTGTTCTTTTATTGTCTCATCTTCAGGATGCCGGCCGCCGCGGAGCCGGAGTAAAGCAAGCGATTTCGGGACTGGTGCCAGTTCACAGCGGGGCTGGAGCGAACGAATAAGGCCCTGGAGCTTCGCAATCAGGCGTACAGCGGTTGGGTGTGCGAGGGAATAGAGTCCTGGCCGTCTATATTCGGTCGGATGACGGTACGGGTTTTGCGCAATAAAGGATTTTCCAAGCGGTACCTTTCTCGGAAGCGCGAAAGGCTGCCATTTGACTTCGAAAATAGATTTCGGCGAGGCAAGACAGATCCCCGGTTTTGCCTTCGAAGTGTTGGTAATCGGAGGTGTTCCGGAGGAAGGTGATGTTGTGCTGGTAAAACCGGATGAACCCGTTAAAAACGGTACGCCTATAGCCTAAAAGAACATTCAGGCATTTTGAGGGACTTGGTTTGACCCGGCCGATGCGGATATAATAGGGGGCACAACACGTTTGCTTTTGTCCGGACGAAGACCGGGCAGAGAGGGGACAAGCCATGTTATACTCGCTTCGAAACCGGCTGATCGCGATCTTCGTACTGCTCTTCGTTTTGTCCTTCGGAACGCTGTCCATTCTGCTTTTTAACCAGTCCCGTTCGATTGTCCGCTCCTATATCGAATCGTCGGCGCTGGAGAAGATGGATGAATACGGGTCGTACATCGATATGCTGCGGACGCAAATCTACGACCTTGCGTCCATCGTTTTCAACAGCGATATTACGCACGACTGGGATACCATCGTCTCCGATCCGAACGCCGCATCCGCTGAAAAATATGTTGCCCACTATCGGTTAAGCCAGTTTTTGACCCAAACGACCAACAGCTATTCGAGCGTAACGTCCGTTACCGTCTACCGGCGGGAAGGCATGTGGGTCAGCAGCGGCAATCAGATCGTGTCCGATCAATCCTTTCTGGAAGACGACTGGTACGAACGCTTTATCCATAACGAGGAATATTGGGTACCGTCCCATCAGGATGCGGCGGAAATTCGCAATCACAATTCGCACCCGGTCGTCAGCATGCTGATGCCGATCGGTTCGTTTCATCCCGCGCAGACGAGGAGCATCATGAAGGTGAACGTGAGCGCGGACGATTTTTGGAACCGCTTAACCGGATTCATCTGGGCGAGAGCGGCACGATCTATTTGCTGGATCAGCATGGCCGGCCGATGCTGTCGCAGGAGGAGTACCACCCGCATGACAGCATGCTGAAACAGGTGGAGGCCATTCGCGCCGGCGGCAAAAAGCAGGGCGTCGTCTATCTCGAAAACGACAACCGCAAAACGGATATTCTCGTGTACAAGAAGCTGCCGCAAACAGGCTGGATGCTCGTCGGGTTCGTCTCCGAACAGGATTTATACGCCCAATTGTTCAAACTGCGAAAAACGATGCTGCTGCTCGCTTCCCTGCTGCTCGTGTTGTCTCTGCTGCTTGCGACATGGCTGTCGCACGGCATCACCAAGCCGCTGTCGCGGCTTGTTCAGTCGATGCGGCACGTTCAACGGGGCGATTTCGAGCATGCTTTAAGCCGCCTGCCTCCGGACAACCGGATACGCAATGAGGTCGGCTTTGCGACTTCGACGTTCCGCACGACGGTCATTCAGCTGCGGAACCATATCAAGAACGAGTTCGAGCTGAAGCTGCTCAGGCAGCAAGCCGAGTACAAAGCGCTGCTGATGCAGATTAATCCGCATTTCCTGTTCAACACGTTGGAGCTGATCAGCAGCCTGACGGTGCAGAAGCGGACGGAGGATACGCTTCGGGTCGTCGAATCGCTCGGCAGGATGATGCGTTTTTCGCTGAAAATAAGCGACGATCTGATCCCATTAGCGGAGGAGCTGAAATACGCGCGCTACTATATGTCGATCTTGCAGATCCGGTTCGGCGACCGGCTCCGCATCGACATGAAGGAGGAGGGGCGGCTGGAACGGATCGCAATCGTCAAGTTCATTTTGCAACCGCTTATCGAGAATGCCGTCAAATACGGCTTCAGCCATCGCCCGGATGTAAGCGTCAGCATACGCGTCCGCCAGGAGGGAGGGCGCGTCAGTCTGACGGTGGCCGATAACGGCCCGGGAATTCCGCCGGAGCTGCGGCGAAAGCTGCTCGAGCAGTCGGCTTCCGCGCAGCCCCATTCGATACTGTCGAGCCGCAGCAGCCGGATCGGCCTCGGCAATGTGCTTGCCCGCTGCCGGCTGTATTACGGTTCCCTGTTCGAAGTCAGGATCGATTCGGCCGAAAGCCTAGGCACGTCTATTGAACTAATCTTGCCCGTACAGGAGGAACAGCAGCATGTATCGCGTCTTGATCGTGGATGACGAACCGGAAATCCGGCAGGGATTGCGGTTGAAAGTGGACTGGGAGAGTATGGGATTTCAACTTGCGGGGGAAGCGGCAAACGGCACGGAAGCGATGGAACGGCTGGCCGACGAAGCGATCGACGTCGTGTTGACCGATATGAACATGCCGGTCATGGACGGCATTTCGTTTCTCGACGCTTGCCGCGAACAGTATCCGCTGCTGCGCCTGATCGTCATTACCGGATACGAGGATTTTCAATACGCGAAGGCCGCCATCCGCAACCAGGCGCGCAATTACTTGCTCAAGCCGGTCGCAAGGGACGAGCTGACGGAAGCGCTGGCGAGCGTGAGGAGCGAGCTGGACGAGCAGCGGCGCCATCGGGATCAGGAGGCGGTCATCCGCTGGCGGTTGTCGCAATATTACAAGGAGATGAAGGAACATTTTATCGTCCGTCTTGTCAAGGACGAACCGGATTCCTTCCGTCTCGACCGGGACCGATCGCGGCTGTTCGAGCTGGAGTCGTGGGACGGCAAGACCGTCCGCTTCATGACCGTCGGCCTTCAGGAGCGGTCCGACGAGGACGCGTCCCCGGAGCGGACGCCGGACAAGTTTCGGCTGCCGCTTGACGCCATCTGCCGGGAATGCGCGGAGCAATTCCGCGATGAGATTCATGTTTTCCGCGACGCGAATTACCCCGGACTGATGCATTTTGTATTGCCCGACAACAAGGAGAGCCGGCAAGCGTTCGCGGAGGCGCTGTCCCGGAACGTGAGCGCGTTTCTCGGTTTCGAGCTCGCCGTCGGCGTAGGGCAGCCGGTGACCGGGTTCGGGCAGTGGAAGGAAGGGTATACGACCTCGCTTCTGGATTGGAGCCTGCACGGCAGCGGCATGCCCGAGGATCTCCGGCGTTCCGCCGGTCAGGCGGCACTTCCGGAGGAGACGGTCAAGGTGATCGGGCGGTATCTGTCGCGCGGCGAGCAGGAAGCGTTCGAGCGGGCGGTCCGCCGCGAGCTGCAAGAAGCGATCGGCATGTCGAAAGCGAGGTTCTACAAAGTTATCTTCCAACTGTACCTGGCCATCGAATCGGTCGCCTCCGATGCGCGCATCCCGCTTGAAAGCGGCGACCAGCTGTGGCTTCGGCCGGAGATCGCTCTCGGCCTCGACTCGACGGAGAAGGCGGTGCAATTTTTGAACCGGCTGGCGCTCAAAATCGTCAACCGGCTGAAAAGCGATTCCGGCGAAGCCGATTCGTCCTTGATCAAGGCGGCGCAAAAGTTTATCGACGACCATTACATGTACGACCTGAATTTGACGATGATCGCGGAGAGGTTCAACTACAATCCGTCCTATTTTTCCGAAATGTTCAAAGCCAAAGTCGGCAAGACGTTCATCCAGTATGTGAACGAGGTGCGCATGAAGCAGGCGGTCCGGCTGCTCGAGGAGACGACGCTCAGCCTTTGGGATATCGCGGAGCTTACCGGATTTTCCAACGCCAGCTATTTCAGCTCGAAATTCAAGCGGATGTACGGGATGACGCCGTCGGATTACCGGCAGCGGGCATCTGTAAAATTTGAAAGCGAAAACCCGAAAAAATAGCATTCATAACGTTTCTTCCCCCTCTTATGATGGAAGTACACCGTACAAGAGGGGGAAGAAAGATGCCAAAGTCACGCCGGCCATTGTCCAACGAGCATAATTTTACGGCTTATCTCTTTTTGCTGCCGTGGCTGATCGGATTTTTTTGCCTGACGCTCGGCCCGATGCTGGGGTCGCTCTATTTTTCATTCACCAGGTACAACCTGCTCAGTCCGCCCGAATGGATCGGGTTTTCCAACTTTGTGAACATTTTTACCGAAGACCCGACGTTTCAAAACTCCATTTCCCTTACCTTTCAATATGTGTTCCTGTCCGTTCCGCTCCGGCTTGCTTTTGCCCTGCTCATAGCCATGATGCTGAACAAGGGGATTCGCGCGCTCGGGCTGTACCGGACGGTTTATTACATCCCTTCGCTGCTCGGCGGAAGCGTGGCCATCGCCATCGTGTGGAGACAAATTTTTGACGGCGAAGGTCTGGTCAACAAGTTTCTCGGCCTGATCGGCATCGAGGGGCCGTCGTGGATTTCCCACCCCGACTACATCATCTATACCATCGTCTCGCTGTCGGTCTGGCAATTCGGGTCGGCGATGGTCATATTCCTCGCGGGACTCAAGCAAATTCCGGCCGATTTGTACGAAGCCGCACAGGTGGACGGAGCGGGCAAGGTGCGGCAGTTTTTCCGCATAACGCTGCCGATGCTCACGCCGGTGCTGTTCTTCAACCTGGTCATGAGCATCATCAACTCGTTTCAGGCGTTTACGCCCGCTTACGTGATCGGCGACGGCCGCGGCGGTCCGCTCGACGCGACGATGTTCTATACGCTTTATCTCTATCTGAAAGGCTTCTCGTTTTTCGATATGGGCTATGCGTCCGCGCTTGCCTGGATTATGCTGCTGATCATCGGGGCGCTCACCGCCGTCCTTTTCGTCACCTCGAAATTCTGGGTCTTCTACGGCGACAGCAAGGAAGGAAGGTAAGAAGCGATGCGATCAAAATCTGTTGCCGCCGCCGTCAAACACGCGGTCATCATTATTGCCGGCATTCTCATGCTGTACCCGGTGCTGTGGCTGGTGAGCAGTTCCTTTAAGCCGAATCATATGATCTTTACCGACACGGGGCTCTGGCCGAAGGCGTTTACGCTGGACAATTACGCGAACGGTTGGAAGGGATTGCAGCACGTTTCGTTCGGACGGTTCTTTGCGAATTCCTGGCTGATCTCGATCATGAGCGTGCTCGGCAATCTGGCGACCTGCTCGCTCGCGGCCTTTGCCTTCGCCCGGCTGAACTTCAAGCTGCGGAAATTATGGTTCTCGCTCATGCTGGTGACGATCATGCTTCCGTATCATGTCACGCTGATTCCGCAGTACATCATCTACGACAAGCTGCAGTGGATCAACACGTATTATCCGCTGATTCTGCCCAAGTGGCTGGCGCACGATTCGTTTTTCATTCTCTTGATGGTGCAGTTCATCCGCGGCATTCCGCGCGAGCTTGACGAAAGCGCAACGATCGACGGCTGCGGCCAGCGGCAAATTTACGGGCGCATTATCTTGCCGCTGCTTGTGCCGGCCCTGATCACGGCTGCGATCTTCACGTTCATCTGGTCATGGGACGATTTCTTCAGCCAAATGATTTACTTGAGCGACATCAAGCTGTTTACGGTGCAATTGGGCATCCGCTCGCTGTTCGACCCGTCAGGCCAGTCCGACTGGGGGGCGCTGCTGGCGATGTCGACGCTGTCGCTTGTGCCGATTACGCTGATCTTCCTGATCTTCCAGCGCTATTTCCTGGACGGCATCGCGACGACCGGGCTGAAGTAGCCGATCCGAAAAAAATAATAATGAACATCCGAAGGAATGAAATTTCGTTTCGGGCAAGGTTATCGTACCATTAGAGCTGCAAGCGATTCCATTCACGACACCTTCGGGGGGGATACAAATTGAAACGTAAGTGGTACATTCCGGTCTTGGCGGCATTGATGGCCATCACAACGGCCTGTTCGGGCGGAACGGGCAGCGGCGGGGCGGGCGGCTCCTCCGAAAATCCGGGCGGCGGCAGCGGGTCAAACAGCGGTTCGTCCGACGGCGAACAGGTGGAGCTGCGCATGATGTGGTGGGGCGATCAAAAGCGTGCGGACATTACGAACGAAGCGCTTGAAGTGTTCCAGCAGAAGCATCCGAATATTAAGGTTGTCGGCGAATTCGCCCCGTCGACCGGCTATTTCGACAAGCTGAACACGCAACTTGCGTCCGGAACGGCGCCTGACGTCTTTTTCCTCGGCGGCAACGTCGTCGACTACGCGATGAAGGACGTTCTGCTGGATCTCGGACCTTACGTCGGCAAAGAACTGGACCTGTCGGATATGGATCAATCGATGATCGATTACGGCACGCTGAACGGCAAGCTGGTTCATATCTCCGCCGGCGCGAACGCCCGCGGGATCGTCGTCAACGAGACGATGTTCGAAAAGCCGGCATTCCGGTTCCGCAGGACGGCTGGAACTGGGAAGACTACGCGCGCGTCAGCAAAGAAATTTCCGACAAGCTGGGCAAAGGCTACTACGGCACGTATAACTTCGCGGTCGACGGCCTGGACATCGCGCTGAAGCAAAACGGCAAGCAGCTTTACGATATGGAGAAAGGGACGCTCGGCTTCGAGGAAGCGGACGCGTTGAGATGGTTCCGGTATTGGGACGAGACCTCCAAGGCCGGCGGCGTCGTTCCGGCGGAGCTGCAGGTGTCCAATCCGCCGGGCGACACGAGCAAATCCCTGATCGTAACGGGCAAAGTGGCGATGGGACTCATTCCGTCCAATCAGCTTGCGGCGCATCAGAACCTGACGCAGGACAAACTGACTCTGGTTCAGGTGCCGCGCGGCGAAAAGGTACGGGCGTCGTGTTCGAGTCGAGCCAAGGTCTGTCGGGATATGCGAAGACGAAGCACCCGAAGGAAGTGGCGACGCTGATCAACTTCTTCATCAACGATCCGGACGCGGCCAAAATTCTCGGCAACGACCGCGGCGTGCCGGTGACGTCCAAAAACCGCCAGCTGCTGGAAAGCGGCGCGAGCGAGGTCGATAAAATCGTCTACGACTACACGGGCCGGGTTTCCGAAGCGGCGAAAAAAGAGCCGTTCGCGGTCAGCTACAATCCTCCGGGCTTCTCCGAATATTCCAAACTTGCGGAAACGACGCTGTATGAAATCGGCTTCGGCCGCAAGAGCGTGGAAGACGCGGTGAAAGATTTCTACAACGGCACGGTCAAGATCTTTAACAACAACCAAAACGGCAACTCCTAATCTCATGTTCCGAAACAGGCTGCCCGGCGGCAGCCTGTTTCGGCATCGGTCGATATCGGTCGGCAGCGGACGAAACCTTCGCCTGAAGGGGCAAGGGGCCTTATTTCATCTTCAAAAGCGAGGCTGCGGAAATGAACGATGTTTTGTTAAAGCGACTTAGGGAACTATCGGTCGACGAAAAGGTCGGGGAGCTGAAAAAGCGTCGGATTCGCAGGCGATGGCGGAATGGCGGCGTTCCGGCGTGCGGTTCGCGGCATCGGAGGGAAGGCTGGAGCAGGTGTACTACGCGGCTCTTCGCAAACTGCTGGACTGCATCGTGCCGACCGGCGGCGGGGAGCCGATCCTGCACGAAGGCGGCATCTATCGCGGCTGCTGGCTGGAGAGCACCGGAACGATCAATGCGGAGCTGCTGTCGCGGTTTATTCCTTCCGTGTCGGAAGCGACTTACCGTTCGTTCGCCGTCCATCAGCGCGAGGACGGGTTGCTGCCGTACAAGGTGACAGAGCAAGGTCCGGCTTACCGGCAAATTCAGCTCGTGTCGCCGCTCGCCCGGAGCGTCTGGAATCATTACGGCCTGCACGAGAGGGACAAAGCGTTTCTCAGGACGATGTACGACGCGATGGCCCGCTACGACGGCTGGCTGGCCGCTTTCCGCGATACGCGCGGCACCGGCTGCGTCGAAGCGTTCAGCACATTTGACACCGGCCACGATTTGTCGCCCCGTTTCTGGCATGTGCCGGATACGCCGCATGCAAGCGATGCGGCGCAGTTCGATCCGGATTCGCCGGTACTGCCGTTGCTGGCGCCGGATCTGACGGCGAACGTGTATTGCCAGCGGCTGTATTTGGCTTGCATGGCGGAAGAGCTCGGCCTGCCGGGGGACGAGTGGCGGGAGAAGGCCCGGCGCAGCCTGGACAGTCTGTTCCGCTACTGCTTCGACGAGAAGGACTTCTTCTTTTACGACCGGGACCGCAACGATGCGTTCGTCAAGGTTCAATCCGACGTGCTGCTTCGGGTCATGGCGTGCGAGGTGGGCGAACGCGACTTTTTCGATCAGATGCTGCGCCGGTACTTGCTGAACACAAGCAAGTTTTTCGCCAAATATCCGTTTACGTCGATCGCGATGGACGATCCCCGGTTCGATCCGTCTTCCGGCTACAACAGCTGGGCCGGTCCGTCCAATTTTCTCAGCCTGATCCGCGCTCCGCATGCGTTCGAGCATCACGGCCGCCATGTGGAGCTGACGTGGGTCATGCAGCCGATCCTGTCCGCGTTTGCCAAGGCGACCCGGTTCGCGCAGACGCTCAGCCCGTGGACGGGAGACGAAGGGTTTACCGAGGCCTACTCGCCTTCGATTCTATGCTTGCTGGACTACGTGGAGCGGCTGTGCGGCATTCTGCCCAGGTCGGATGGCGAGCTGTGGTTCACCGGACTTGTGCCGTATCCGATGGACCACGGGGAGGACGTCACCGGCGAGACGGCGTACGGCCGAACGGTGGAAGGCGTAACCTACGAGCTCATCAATACGCGGGAGGGCTGCGAAATGTACCGCGACGGGGAGCGATGGATACGGTTTCCGAGCGGAATTCGCATCATCACCGACCGCCGCGGGGAGTTGACCGGCATCGTCGGCATGAGCGTGCGGACGGTGGAAGGGCAGCTTCATTATCGCGGCCGGGACATTCCGTTCGCCGTCAAGGGTAACGAGCGGCTGGCTTATGTCGGCGGAGCGTTCGAACGGGCGCTGGACATCGGCATCGTTTACCCGACTTACCGGTAACGGAGCGGGCGGAAATGAGAGGATGCGAGATTAATCAAGCTGATAAGGAGCTTACGATGCCGGAAAGCAAAGAGAAGGGAACAGGAGGGAGATCGGCATGCTTGCCAGTAAAGATGTGCAAATTCGGGACCCGTTCGTCTTCCCCGTGGCGGAGGAAGGAAAATATTATATGTTCGGCAGCACCGACGCCAATATTTGGGGCAAAGGAACGGGGTTCGACGCCTACGTGAGTGACGATCTGCAGCACTGGCATGGTCCTTTCCCCGTGTTTCGCCCGAAAGAGGATTTCTTCTCGGACACGAACTTCTGGGCGCCCGAAGTCTACTTCTATCAGGGCCGGTATTATATGTTCGCCACGTTCAGAAGAAAGGACAACGGCCTTCTCGGCACGGCGGTCCTTGCCGCCGACCGCCTGCTCGGGCCGTTCGAGCCGTACAGCGACGGACCGGTCACGCCGGAAAGCTGGAGCTCGCTCGACGGCAGCCTGTTCGTCGACGAAGAAGGGCAGCCGTGGATGGTCTTTTGCCACGAATGGCAGCAGGTCGGGGACGGGGAAGTGTGCGCCATCCGCCTTAGCGTCGATTTGAATCGGGCCGTTTCGGAACCGGTGCTGCTGTTCCGCGCATCCGAGGCGCCGTGGACGACGCCTTATCTGTCGCCGCGTTATCCGGATCAGGTCAATTACGTGACCGACGGCCCCTATGTGTTCCGGGCTTCGTCCGGCGACCTGTACATGCTGTGGGCGGGGTTTATCGACAATACGTATGCGCTGGGCATCGCAAAGTCCGAGTCCGGCCGGATCACCGGTCCGTGGAAACACGCAGAGAAGGCGTTGTATCAGAACGACGGCGGGCACGGCATGGTGTTCCGCACGTTCGAGGGCAAGCTGATGCTGGCGATTCATACGCCGAACAAGACGCCGCACGAGCGGCCCATTTTCCTCGAAGTGCTGGAAGACGGCAGCCGGATCGTAAGCGTCAAACCCAGTCCACCTGTTCAATCTTAGCCAAGGGCAAAGGTGTCCACCTTGAGATGAGGCGGAAGCTGAAGGGAGCCGCAGGCAAAAGCACGGGCCCAAGCCAAGGTGCACGAACCCAATTCGAGGCAACCGGGCGAACCATGACATTCTCATGGCAGGAGTAGCGCGGAAAGAGGAAGACAAACGCGGTCCTGAAACTGATGCGCGTATATTTGAGCGCTGGAGTCATGATGGTCGGAGTCTGCCGGCGTACAGAGGGAGGAACGCCGCAGGGCGGTCCGTTAAGTCCGCTCCTGGCCAATATTCTGCTGGACGACCTGGATTAGGAATGGACCAAACGAGAGTTGCGCTTTGTCCATTATGCTGACGATTGGCTTGCGGCAAACCGTGTGCTCGACATGCAGGCTTCCATTAAGACCTCCATTCTTCCATTAAAGCCTCCATTCACGATCTAACGAA
>NZ_BOVJ01000071.1 GCF_018403665.1 Paenibacillus cisolokensis | reverse complement strand
ATCTTATATTATAACGGTTCGCAAAAATAAGAAGGCGAGCCGCACGCCCGCCTTGTTTTTTTCTATATCGCATTGTGAACAATTTACGAACGCTGCGCAAACGGCGTACAAAAACCGCCTTCCGCTTACGCGCTGCGGCTTTCCCCGTGCTCCGCCAGCAGCTCCCGGAACCGGTTCCCGTCCATCGTCTCCTCGTGAACAAGCACGTCGAGCGATTGCAGAAATACCGTTCTGTAGCCGGCGAGCAGTTCCTTCGTCCGTTCCATAAGCCGGTCCAGAATCGTCCCCGTCACTTTCGCCCAGCTGTCGGGCGTCATCATGCTGCTGTCGACGATGCCCGCTTCGGTCAGTCCCGATTCGACCATCGTGCGCACGATCCCCATCGCCTGCTCGAAATCGCCCCGGGAGCCGGTGCTGCGGTCGCCGTAAAACATCTCTTCCGCTGCAGCCCCGCCGAGCGCGATCATAATTTGCCCTTCGAGAAATTCCCGGGTATACAGGTAACGGTCCTGCTGCGGATTGTGACGGACATAGCCGAGCGCCTGGCCGCGCGGCGATAGCGCCACCTGGGAGACGCTGCCCGGACGCACCAGCTCGGCGACGATCGCATGGCCCAGCTCGTGAAGCGCCACGCGCTCGCGCTCCTCCCGCGTCGCTTCGCGGTCGGTTTTCTCGCCCATCATCACTTTGTCGATCGCCATCGCCAAGTGGTGCTGCCGGATCGCTTCCTCGTTCTCGCGCATCGCATAGATGGCGGCTTCGTTCAGGACGCTCTCCAGCTGTGCGCCCGAGAAGCCGAACGTTTCTTCGGCCACTTGCTCCAGGCTCACGTCCTCGGCGAGCGGCTTGTTGCGGGCATGAATGTTCAATATATGCTGCCGACCTTTTTTGTCCGGCAGATCGACCCCGATATGCCGGTCGAAGCGTCCCGGACGAAGCAGCGCGTTGTCCAGCATCTCCTTGCGGTTCGTCGCTGCGATCAGCAGGATGCGCGGCGTATCGGACGTATGAATGCCGTCCATCTCGGTCAGCAGCTGGTTCAGCGTCTGATCGTATTCGCGGTGCTGGCCGCCGTCCCGCTTGCCGCCAATGACGTCGATTTCGTCGATGAAGACGACCGCGCCGCTTTTGCCGGCCTTGACCGCTTTGTTGCGGGCTTCCTTGAACAGCTCGCGGATGCGGCTCGCGCCGACGCCGACGTACATCTCCACAAATTCGCTGCCGGATGCGGCTACAAAGACTGAATCGGTATAATGGGCGGCCGCTTTGGCAAGCAGCGTCTTGCCGGTTCCCGGCGGCCCGGTCAGCAGAATGCCTTTCAGCGGGCGGATGCCGAACTTGGCAATTTGCTCCTGATTCACCAAAAATCGAGCGCTTCGGTCAGCTCCTGCTTCGCCCGTTCCTGTCCCCCGATCTCGTCGAACGTTAGCTGAACGGACGAGCGCGCCGGCAGACGGCGCTTCCCGCCGGCCGGCGCAACGTTGCCTCGCGCCCGCACCGCATAGAACAGAATGCCGCCGAGCGCGGCGACGAGCAGCAGCGGCACGATATTCACCTTCAGAAAGACAAGAAAAACGAGCAGCACCGGCAGGAAGCCGATCGCGATTTCCTTACCGTACTTAAGCATTCGGCCACACTCCCAGCGTATCGGGAATGCGCGGCAGCACGACATGCTTCACGGCATCGCCCCGGCGCATCGTAATATACACATTGTCGGCGTCGATTTCGGTCGAGGCCTTGAAGCCCGGATAAGCTTGCTCCAGTTCCTTCAGCGCCGCCGGAATTTTGGAGTACCGCCTCGTCTCCATCGCTTCCGCCACGTCGAACAGAACGGTAGACCATATCGTTTCCAGTCCGGCGTCCTCCGAATCTTCGATAAAGAGCCGGACTTTTCGGTCGCCGATGGCAGTCGCCCCCTGCGTGACGATCCGCTCATATACTTCGCGCAGATCGGCATCCGGCGCAAGCTTGAGATGAACGTTCACATGATCGGCATCGATAACCGGATTGCCCGACACGACGCCCGGCATCTCCCGCAGCGCTTCTTCGAGCGGGCCGGCCACTACGACTTGCTTATATAGAAACCAACCGCCGAACAGCAGTCCGGCAGACAATACGGCGGTTAGCATGATGGGAACGATTCGCAGTTTGCTGTTCATGCTGTAAAACCCCCTTCCTCGTCGCCACCATGATTCACTTCGCCTAGCAGACAGATCTATAGGAAAAGTATATCATAGCGCGATGCGCAAAAGGGGGTGTAATATCAGGAAACGTCAGTCGGCGGTACGTCCGGGAATCCGGTACGTTACCTTGTGCGTTCCGTCCTTAAAGTCGTAAAAATCGTAAAAATATTTGCCGCCCGCATCCGGCAGCGAATAAAACACTTCCCACGCCGGCTCGCCCTGCAGAAGTCCGGGGCGGATGCGGACGATATCGGCTCCCGCGTAGCGGCTGCGGACCCGTTCTTTCACCTCGTCCGGCGAGACCGCCTCGGCCGCCTTGACCGTCCGGACACCGCGATCCCGCAACCATACCCATACCTCTTCGCCGTCGCCGTCGATCCCTTTGACAATCCAGAACGTCTCGTCCCAGACGACCTTTTCAGCGCGCAATACTTCGGTCAGTCCAGCCAGCTCCTTCGCCCGTGCGGACGCTTCCCGTTCCTCGTTCCAGACCGGCTGCTGGATAACCCGGTAATATTGGTGGATGGCGATGACGGCGAGCAGCAACGCCGCAGCGGCAACGGCCGCCCAACGCCGCGGCGTCATGATCGGGGGCGCTTTTTTGCGTTGCGCCCGCATCAGCCGTTAATGAGACGCTCAAACGACTGTTGAGCGTCGCGGCGTATTTTCTCCTCGTCAAGCAGCGTACACACGCCGCCTTTCACCACTTGGCGGCCGTCGATCCATACGTGGCGGACGTCGCGGCCGTTCGCCGCGTAGACGAGATGGGATACGAGATCGGAATGCGGATAGAAATGGGCCTGCTCCATATCCAGCGCGATAAAGTCGGCCTTCATGCCGGCCTTGAGCACCCCGAGATCGTCCCGCCAGAGCGCCCGCGCGCCGTATACCGTCGCCAGACGGAGCGCTTCGATCGCCGGCACAGCCGTCGGATCGCCCGATACGCCTTTATGGATGAGCGCCGCAAGCCGCATTTCGTCGAACAGATCGAGATTGTTGTTGCTTGCCGCCCCGTCCGTGCCAAGCGAAACCTTGACGCCAGCCCGAAGCATATCGGGAACCCGCGCAACGCCGCTTGCCAGCTTCAAATTGCTGGCCGGATTGTGGGATACCGATACGCCGCGTTCGGCCAGAAGCGCAATCTCTTCGTCAGTTAGATGAACGGCATGCGCGACGAGCGCCTGGCGCGAGAAGAAGCCGAGACGGTCCAGATGCTCGACCGGCCGGGCACCGTAATCACGGACGTTCTGCTCCACCTCCGCAATCGTCTCCGACATATGCGTATGGAGCGGCACGTCCAGATCGTGGGCGGCCTGCACGAACTGTTCGATATACGCCGGAGGACAAGTATACGGCGCGTGCGGGGCCATCATCGCCGTAATCCGGCCGTCCGCCTTGCCGTGCCAATCCCGGACGAAACGGATCGCCTCCTGCAGCTTCGACCGGCGCTCCTCTTCCGGCCCGAGACCGATAACGCCGCGCATCAGAGTGCCCCGAATGCCGGACTGCTCGACCACCTCCGCGACAACCTCCATCCGGTCGTACATATCAACGAACAGCGTCGTGCCGGATTTGAGCATTTCGACGATGGCCAGCGCAGCTCCCGTTTTCACGTCTTGTGCCTCGTATTTCGCTTCCATCGGCCACATCTTTTCCTGCAGCCACACTTGCAGCACTTGATCGTCGGAATAGCCGCGAAGCAGCGTCATCGATGCATGGCCGTGCGTGTTGATCATCCCGGGCATGAAGACGAGTCCTTGACCGCTTACTTTCTCCGCATCCGGCGACACGCCGGCAGGCGCTTCCGGACCGATATAGGCAATCCGGTCTCCGACTACATGCATATACCCGCGCACGACCGGATGCTCCTCATCCATCGTGACAAAAATTCCGTTCTCAATCAGCCATTCCTTCATCGGTTTCGTCCCTTTCTTTATCCAAATAATAGGCCAGGCTTAACAGTTGGGTCGTAAAATCGGCATGATGAATCCGAACCTCGTCGGGCGCCTTTAAAATGACCGGGGCGAAATTGAGAATGGCTTCAATGCCGGCCTCGATAAACCGGTCTGCAACATTTTGCGCTTCGACAGCCGGCACCGTAATGATGCCGACGCGGATGTCGAGCCTGCCGACCGTTTCCTTCAGTTCCTCCATCGGCTGAACGGTCAGGCCGTTGATTTTCATCCCGACTTTGCCCGGATGGGCGTCGAAAACGGCCGTAATTTTCATATTGTCCTCGACGTAGGTATTGTAATTGCACAGGGCATGTCCCAGATTGCCGGCGCCGACAAGGGCGACGTGCAGCGGCTTGTCGAGCTTCAGGATTTGGCGTATTTTCTCGATCAGATACGATACGTCATAACCGATGCCCTTGCGTCCGAATTCGCCGAAATAGGCCAGATCCTTGCGGATTTGCGCCGGATTAAGGTCCAGCTTCTGTCCGAGCTCCTGCGACGAGACGGTCTGGACATCACGCTTGGACAGCTCCGTCAGAACATTCAGGTATACCGGCAGCCGTTTGACGACCGCTTCCGATATTTTCGACTGCTTCATGCTTCCGCCTCCTTCCGATGGCCGCCTGCCAGCCATTCGCGCATCCTGGGAATCATTTTATCGAGATGCATATGCTCGATTTTCGGTCCCGGCAACGAATACAGAAAATGTTTGCCGTAATACGTCTCAATCACTCGCGTGTCGTAGATCAGCACGATGCCGCGGTCCTGCGCCGTTCTGACCAGACGGCCGAAGCCTTGCTTGAATCGGATGACCGCTTGCGGGACGGACAGCTTCATGAACGGATTCTGCTTCTGCTCCTGCAGCATTTCCGACTTGGCTTCGATGAGCGGATGATTCGGCGGTTGAAAAGGCAACCGTACAATCGCCAGACAAGTGAGCGCTTCGCCGGGAATGTCTACTCCTTCCCAGAAGCTGCTCGTGCCGAGCAGCACCGAAGCAGGCTGCTGCACGAACCGCCTCGTCAGCTTGCTGCGGTTGCCGCCGTCCACACCCTGTCCCAGCACCTGGATGCCGCTGTCCGACAGCTCTTCCTTGAGCTTGTCGTAAGTGTGCCGGAGCATGCGGTACGACGTAAACAGGACGAGCATCCGTCCGTTCGTTTCGCGGGCCGCCTCCGCAAGCGACGAAGCCAGCATCGAGACAAAGCGTTCGTCGCCGTTCGCGCCCTTCAGAACGGGAAAATTGCGCGGAATGATGACGAGCGCCTGCTCGCGATAATTGAACGGAGAAGGCAGCTGCACCGTCTTGAGGCGGCCCTGCTCCTCCTGCCCCGACAACCCGATCTGTTCGCAAACGTATTGAAACGACTTCTGAACCGACAACGTGGCGCTTGTCAGAACGACACTCTTCTTCCGGTTGAAGAAATATTCGCGGAGCTCGCCGCTTACATCGGCAGGCACGGCGAACAGATGAACCGATCGGCCGGGGCGGCCGGACGTTCCCGTTTCGATCCAGTAAACGGTGTCGGCCTTGTCCGCCTTAATGAACGTGCGCAAATCGTCCCGGGCTCTGGAAATATCTTTGACGCAGCCGTTCAAATCGGTCACGAGCGCCTGCATCGCATGGTCGTCCGACCGTTCCTTGATCTCCGACAACGTCTTGTCCAGCTTGCGGACGGCCGGCTGAAGCGCGGCGTAAACGTTCGCTTCGACGCCCGCGATCGTTTCCCAATCCCCAGGCATGCGATCTCTCCGCAGACGGTACACCGTCTGCGCGTTATCCTGGCTGTCGCCGCCTTTGCCCGCTACGCCGTGCAGCAGCTCAAACAGCTTGTCCCAATACTCTCTCGCTTCGGCGAGCGCCGGAATGAGCTCGTCGATCGTTTCCCGCCACGCTTGCGCGAATTCGTCGTCTTCGCCTGTCAGCTTGACGCGCAGCGCCATCAGAAGGCCTTGACGAGCGTCTTTGACGAGCCGGGTAAGCGGCTGCACGAGCGAATAATAGGAAAGCTGCAGCCCAAGATGCTTGCCCGCCACTTCTTCCAGATGATGCGCCTCGTCGACGATCAGATGATCATAGGCCGGCAGCAGCCGATGCTCGGCGCGTATATCGGTGAACAGCATCGAATGATTCGTAATAATGACATCGGCCATGCCCGCTTCATGCTTGGCCCGGTGGTAGAAGCAGCGCCTGAACCACGGGCAGGCGCGGTTCAGACAGGAGTCGGCGTCGCTTGCCACGGTGCTCCAAAACTCGGCTCCCTTGCTTCCGAGGTTCAACTCCTCCTGATCGCCCGTTTCCGTCTCCCCGAGCCATGTCACCATTTGCGATGCGGTCAGCGCGTCGTCGATCGGCGAAGCGAAATCGCGGCTGTTGACTTTGGCTTCGAATTTACGCAAGCATAAGTAATTGCCTCTACCTTTAAATATCGCGGCTTTAAAAGGGAACGGAAGCAGTTCCTGCAGCAGCGGGATGTCGCGCTGGCGAAGCTGCTCCTGAAGATTAATGGTATGCGTGCTGACGACTATCTTTTTCTCCTGGCGGATACCATAATAAAGAGCAGGAATTAAATAGCCGAGCGACTTGCCTGTTCCGGTGCCGGCCTCGATCAGCAAATGGCTGTCGTTCTCCAGCGCCTCATGCACTTCCCGGAACATCTGGTCCTGCGCCTCGCGTTCCTCATAGCGGTCGAACAGATCGCGGAAGCGCGATTTGACGCCGCTTAAATATTGCTCGTACGATACGTTCTCGAGCGGCGATTCTTCCATTTCGGCCCGCGGCGGCAGCTCATCGGTCCAGTCGCCGGCTTTGAGCGCGAATTGGTTATAATAGGCGTAGGCGTCCGGATCGACGGAAGTTTGGGTTTGCTTCCAATCCAAAACTTGACGGACGAACCAGCCCAAATCGTCATACTCCGGAATAATTCCGGCGAACCGTTGAAGCGTCAAGAGCGGCAGCTCCCGCATTTTGCGAACGCAAGCCGCGAACAGTTCCGCCGTCGCCATGGCGTCGCTGTCGGCCCGGTGCTGGCGGTCATGCCTAATGCCGAACAGCTCCGTTACCGAACCGAGCTGATATGTGCCGAGCGACGGATATAAAATGCGCAGCAACTCAATCGTATCCAGCCTTCGTCCGACGAACGGCCCGTATCCGCACCGGTCGAGCGCCGTATTCAAAAAAGAGGCGTCAAATCCGACATTGTGCGCGACGAGCACCGTGTCGCCGATAAGCCGGACGACTGCCATCATCACTTCATCGAGCTCGGGCGCATTTTCGACAGTGCGGTCGTCAATTCCCGTCAATCGGGTAATGAACGGCGGAATGCCGCCGTTCGGACGGACGAAGGAGCTGTACGTATCGATAACGGCCAGCTCCTCGTCAAGCACCACGATCCCGACTTGTATAATATCATCATCGGGCTGATGACCCGTCGTTTCCAAATCCAACACAGCAAATTTCATCCGGTTCCCGATCCTCTCACATACAACTAAGCTCGGCGCTCCCGAAATACAAAGCCATGTGGCCGCGCTTTTCCTTGCATGATTTCAAATTATTCAGCGGGTCCGCAAAGCCGGGGTCGGTTTCATGGGCTTTCCGAAAATAATATTCCGCTTGTTCCAACTGCAGATGAACGGCCTGGATGCAGCCGAGCGCATTGTATCCGAGAGCCTGCAAACGGGGATGGTCGGTCAATGCGACCAGCAGTTGAAAATGCTTCTGGGCTTCGTCCCACTGCTGCAAATGCATGAACGACATCGCCAAAACAGACGCGACAGGTTGCATTCCGGCGCCTTGGCGACAGCCGTTTGAAAAGCGTCCGCCGCCTGCTCGAACATCAACAGCTTGAAATAGCCTTGTCCTTTGGTCAAGTATAAGGCAGATTCGGATAATGCTTCCGCGTCGGCCGGCTCGCTGCCGGTTCCCTTCGCCTGCTTGCCGGCAGAAGCTTTCGCCGGTTGATCCGGCTGCTGCGTTCCGCCGGCCATTTCGTAAAATGCCGACATTTTTTCTTCAAATCCCAGCCATTGTTCGATCAGGGAGTCGCTTACGGTGCGCAGCTGATCGATCTGCTCGTTCAGGCGCAGCCGCTCTTCATCGGAAACATGGGGATAAGTCGTCATAATTTCATCAAGCAGTTCATTCATGACTGCAAACATTTGGCGAAACATAAGCCGCATCCCACCTTCGCTTCGAATGAGAAAGTGTTACGCTCATTCTGCGTCGATGGGGTGCTTTTCATACCCCATGCCAGCCGTTACATAAGGCTGCAATTACGCAGCAGCCTTCAGTCAGCATAATCCTTTCGTTACAAAATAGTGGCGTGCTTCTCCTCCGCCATCGTCGCGACCGGACGGTTATGCGAGTCCAGTACGATTACTTTCGGCGCGTACGCCTTCGCTTCCTCCTCGGTCATTAAACCGTAAGAAATGATGATAACCTGGTCTCCGGGCTGTACGAGCCGGGCTGCCGCCCCGTTAAGGCAGATGACGCCCGATCCCCGCTCTCCCGGAATAACGTACGTTTCCAGTCTTGCGCCATTGTAGTTGTTGACGATTTGAACCTTTTCGTTCGGCCAAATATCGGCCAGTTCCATCAATTCTTCGTCGATCGTAATGCTTCCGACATAATTGAGATTGGCTTCGGTTACCGTCGCCCGGTGAAGCTTCGATTTCATCATGGTGCGGAACATGCTTGAGTCACCTCCTGCAGATTCAGCAGACGGTTGTCAATGAGACGCGTGCTGCCGAATTTGACGGCCAACGCCAAAATCAGTTCCCCGGAAATTTCGGCCAGCGGCGTATCGGCGCCGGGCTGTTCCAGTTCGGGATACGTCAATACTTCCACGTAATCGATGACGGCCAGCGGCGCCGTCCGAATATGCGATTTGACCCGCTCTTCCAGAACGGGAGCGGTCATGCCGGGCTCCGCGCTCCACCTCTGTGCGTGTTCGAGCGCCTGCGACAGCACGGCGGCCTGACGCCGCTCTTCGGGAGACAGGTACACGTTGCGCGAGCTGAGCGCAAGGCCGTCGGGCTCCCGAACGGTCTCCACCGGGACGATGTCGACCGGAAAATTCAAATCTTCGACCATCGTCCGGATGACCGCGATTTGCTGAGCGTCCTTCATACCGAAGTATGCCCGATCCGGCCCGACGATGTGCAGCAGTTTGCTGACAACTGTCGCCACCCCGTCGAAGTGTCCCGGACGCGAGGCGCCGCACAAGCGTTCGGTTACGCCGCTGACCGATACGATCGTGCGCTGCCGCTTCGGATACATCTCCTCAACGGTTGGAAGAAATACGAGATTGGCGCCGCATTCGGCGGCGAGCTTCAGATCGCGGTCCTCGTCTCGCGGGTAACGTTCCAGATCTTCGTTCGGGCCGAATTGCAGCGGATTGACGAAAATGCTGATCACCGTAAAATCGCATTCCGCGACGGAACGGCGCAGCAATGCGGCATGCCCTTCATGCAAATATCCCATCGTCGGAACGAATCCGACGGACGCTCCGGGATGCTCGCGCCGGAAGGCGGCGATCCGCTCCCTTACGTCGGCAATGCTTCTGCTAATGTTCATGTCGTCTTCCTCCCGTCTTGCCCGCCGTACAACGACATCGCCTCATCCTTGCTTTGCGCCGCCGTCGCAGCTTCGAATGCGTGGCGCTGTTCGGGAAATGCGCGTTGTTTGACATCGCCGACATAGCGGCCGATCGCGTCGCGAATCGTCGTGCCGATATCGGCATACGTTTTTACGAACCGTTTCTCGCGGTAAGGCGAAGCGTATTGCAGCAAATCATGGAAGACGAGCACCTGACCGTCGCAATGGCGCCCGGCGCCGATCCCGATTGTCGGAATAGACAATCGGTTCGTAATTTCTCGGCAATCGGTTCGGTGACGAGCTCCAGCACGATAGCGAATGCGCCCGCGCTTTCGAGCGCAAGCGCGTCCGCGAGCAGACGCTCCGCTTCCTGTTCCAGCTTGCCCTGCACTTTGTAGCCGCCGATCTGATGAACCGATTGCGGCGTCAGGCCGATATGGCCCATAACGGGAATACCCGCGCGCACGCAGGCCGCCACTTCGTCGGCGATTTCCCGGCCGCCTTCCATCTTGACCGCATGCGCCCCGCCTTCCTGCATAAGCCGCGCGGCGCTGCGAAGCGCCGTCTCGACGCCGACGCGGCTGGTCATAAACGGCATATCGGCGACGATAAACGTGCCGGCGGCGCCGCGCGCCACCGCTTTCGTATGATAAATCATGTCGTCCAGCGTTACCGGAATCGTCGTCTCGTAGCCCAGCACGACATTGCCGAGCGAATCGCCGACGAGCAGCAGATCGATTCCCGCTTCCTCCGCCAGCTTGGCCGACGGATAATCGTAAGCGGTCAGCATCGATATCGGAACGCCTTCCTGTTTCATGTTTTTCAATTTCGTAATGGTGAGCGGCCTATGGCTATGGCTCATCGTTATCCTCTCCTTTTTGAATGAGAATGCCTGAACGCAAAAAAAACCTTTTAGCCGCCGCTAAAAAGGTTCCCAATCAAAAGGAAACGCAAGCCGACAAATTGAAACGCAACCGTTATCGGTGCATAGGCCGTTCCATTGGTTCCTATGCTTGCTTCCTTCTGTCTCGGTCCCTACGGCTCAGAGCAGAGTGCGCAATGCCTGCAGTTACTTCTTATTAACCTGTATCATACCCCATAACACGACGGTGCAGTTCGGCGACATGCGATACCGCCCGTTCGTTTCGAGTATAGCAGAAAATGTTGCGGCCGTAAATGAACGATCATCTGCCCCGAAGCATCTCGTTATTCGCCGCCTTCTTCCGCAGGCTCGCCCATTTCCGCCGAAAACGTCGATCACCGTGCCGTCTTTTTTCTTACCTTGATTGCGCCGCTGTCGTCCAGGGCGATCGGCGTGCCTTCCACGATTCCTTGCGGAGTCGTCAGCACGGCGGGGCGGTTCAGCACGACGGCCAGCGCTTCCCACAACGACTTGACCGGACCGAACCCTTCCGTCAAATACAGCTCGTACAATTGTTCCCACTCGCCCAGGAAATCGGCAAGCAACGCGGTCCGGTCCAGCTTGCGCTCGCATTCGATCGCCAGCGACGTCGCCTTCGCGGCCACTTCGGGCGTATAGTCGGCCGGCTCGAGATTTACGCTGATGCCGACGCCGGCCACAATATAGCGCAGCCGCTCGTCTTCAGCCGACGATTCCAGCAAGATTCCGCTTATTTTTTGCCGTTTACAAGCAGATCGTTCGGCCACTTGATGCCGATCGGCAATCCGGTGTTGCGCCGCAGCGACCGGCAAAGCGCGACGGCAATCAATAACGTGATCTGCGGGGCGGAATGCACCGGCAGCGGCGGGCGCAGCACCATGCTCATCCAGATGCCTTTGCCAAACGGCGAAATCCAGCTTCGCCCCATCCGGGCCTTGCCGTTCAGCTGCCGCTCGGCAATGACCAGGGTGCCTTCTTCCGCGCCTTCCTCCGCAAGCTTCTGCGCGGCGTCCTGCGTCGATCCGAGCTCGTCGTACAAATAAACGCGCCGGCCGAACCGCTGCGTCCGCAGCTGCCCCAGCAGCGTGTCCGCCGTGAGCCGGTCCGGCTTTCCGACAAGCCGGTAGCCGAGTCTTCGGGACGCCTCGAACCGGTAGCCGGCCTCCTCAAGCTTCCGAATCTGCTTCCATACCGCCGTCCGGCTGACGCCGAGCTCTTTGCTTATCGTCTCGCCGGACACATACTGTCCGGGTTTCGCTTCAAGCAGCTCCAGCAACGTTGGAGTCATCGTCAGTCACCCCTGTTTTTGTTCCATGTTTCGGCCTGCTCGAGCAGCGCCTCGCGTTCGTTCGGCAGCCGCCCGTACGCCACTTCCCGAAGCAGCTTGTCCAGCAATCGGCCGACGGCGGGGCCCGCCGTCAGACCGAGCCGCCGAATCAGATCCGACCCGCCCACGGCCAGCTCACGCACGGAAGCCGCAGGCAACTCCTTAAGCCATGTCCGGCGCTGCGCCTGCACGTCGGACGGCACGAGCCGGCAGGCGCCGGCAATGGACAGCCAGCCGTCCGCCGCTTCCGCGCCGCATGCGAGAACAGCATCGATCCATTGCGTGCGACTTGCCGAATGAACCGGATTCTCCGGCACCGGCACCGGTTCCCCGAGCGGTCTCCCTCCGCCTGTCATGGCGTGAAGGCGAACGACGGAAACGATCCGTTCCGTCTCCGCTTTCGGAAACCGCAGCGTCTTCAGCGCGGACGCGGCATCCTCGGGACTTGCGCCCGCCATCATGAACAGCGCGGCCAACCGTTCGCTCAGTCCGGCGACTTGGCTCAGTCCCCCGGCGCAGCGCGCAAGCGGGCTTCCCGGGTCCGGCCGCTTTGCCGCCCGCAGCGCTTCAGGCAGCGGTTCCTTCGTATACGCCGCCAAACCGCTCGCCGTCAACAGGGCGAGCCCCCGTCCCGGGTCCGGGCCTGCCATTATTTTCTCCAGCTCGGCGCGAATCCGTTCCATCGCAATGTGGCGCAGCAGCTCGCGGCACCGGACTAGCGCCTTCCAAACCGAAAAGGCGAGCCGGAAGCCGAAAACGGAAGCAAAGCGGATCGCCCTCAGCATCCGCAACGCGTCCTCGCAAAACCGTTCCTCCGGATCGCCGACGCAGCGGATAACGCGGCGTTTCAGATCGGCGATGCCGCCGAACGGGTCGACGACCGTCCCGTCCGCCCGCATCGCGATCGCGTTGATCGTAAAATCGCGGCGCATCAGGTCTGTCGTCAAATCATCGACGAATTCGACCTCCGACGGTCTGCGGTGATCGTGATAGCCGGATTCGACGCGGTATGTCGTCACCTCGCAGGTCCGACCGCCCGAACGGACCGTTACCGTGCCGTGGCGAAGGCCGGTCGGCAGCGTCCGCGGAAACAGGGCGGCGACTTGCTCCGGCAAAGCCGAAGTGGCGATATCGATATCGGCGAGCGGGCGTCCCATCAACGAATCGCGGACGCAGCCGCCGACGAACACCGCCTCAAATCCGCCGCTCTCCAGCTTCCGAATAACCGGCAGCGCCTCCTGCATCAACGGATCGAGCGGCCGCATCGGTCAATCCCCGCATACCGGAACCGGAAGTTCCGCCTCGACGCCAAGCACCCGGTAATAAATGCGTTCGTACTCCGAGGTGATCAAATCGTTGCAGAACCGCGTTCTCGAACGTTCGATGCAGGCGGCCCGGAAGCGGGCGTACAGCTCAGGCTGCGTCAGCAGCCGCACCGCATTGCGCGCCATTGCTTCCACATCCCCGATCGGCGAAAGATAACCGGTTATTCCGTCCAGCACAAGCTCGGGGATGCCGCCGGCAAGCGAGCCGATCGTCGGCACGCCGCATGCCATCGCCTCCAGGGCGACCAGGCCGAAGCTCTCCTTCTCCGAAGGAAGAAGCAATAGGTCGGCCATCGAGATCACTTGGGCGACATCCTCCTGCTTGCCGAGAAAATGAACGTTGTCTTCAAGCCCCATCTGCTTGATTTTGCACTGTATTTTCGACAACTCCGGGCCTTCGCCGACGAGCAGCAGCTTGCTCGGAAGCTGCTCGGCCACCAGCGCAAAATATCGATGACGTCGCTGACGCGCTTTACCGGACGGAAGTTGGAAATATGCATCAATACTTTTTCATGCGGCAGCGCGTAGTCGTTGCGAAGCTGGCTTGCATCGCGCGGATAATAGATCCGTTTGTCCACGAAGTTATAAGTCAGGTCGATCGGGGAATCGATATCGAGCAGCTCTCGCGTCTCCCGGATCAAATCGTTTGAAACGGCGGTTACCGCATCGCTGCGATGAATGGCAAGCCGGATCAGATCCTTCAGCGACTCGTCTTGCGCCAGCACCGTAATGTCGGTGCCATGCAGCGTCGTGACCGTTTTCAGGTCGCGCCCAACCATCTCTTTCGCCAGATAAGCGCATACCGCGTGGGGAATCGCATAATGAACATGGAGCAGATCGAGCTGCTGCATGTTGACCACCTGGGCCATTTTGCTCGCAAGCGACAGGTCGTACGGCGGATAACGGAATACGTAATAGTCATTGACTTCGACTTCGTGATAATAAACGTTTTTGCTGAAATGTCCCAGTCGAAACGGAATGCTGTGGGTAATAAAATGAATTTCGTGCCCCCGTTCGGCGAGCAATTTGCCGAGTTCGGTTGCTACGACACCCGAACCACCCAGTGTGGGGTAACAGGTTATGCCGATTTTCAGCTTTCGCGCCATAGCGGTGCCCCCCCGTAATTGACATATGGCTTCAATGTCCGGTTTTCTAAAATATATTCGCGCACAACCCGGTCTACATCAGCGGACGATCAAAATAAATCGACTGCAAACGGACGCTTCAGCGCGAATCCTTCCGCATAATCGCAGGACATCGATTGGCCGAGCAGCGCATCGCGCGCTTCCACGCGCTCCACATACCGCTGGTTAAGCGGAGTCGCTACCCGGTCTTCGCCGGCTTCCACCGGCGCGAATTGCGACCGGTACGCTTCGAGCGCGCGCCTCTTCGTCTCCTGAAACGGGGTAATGTCTACGGTCAATGTGACGTTCTCCACATCGTTGATATAATAGAAAACCAGTTGGCTGACCTGCCAGGCCGGCAGCTCCGGCCGGTAGCGGCGCAGCTTGGCGTTGAATACCGCTTCTTCGACCATCCGGCTGCATTGATTGTGATCCGGATGGCGATCGTTCCAATACGGGGCAAATACGATACGCGGGCGAAAACGGCGAATTTCCGCCGTTATCGCGCCGATCTGCGCCTCGTCGAACGACAGCCCGCGATCGGGCAAACCGAGACAGGTTCGGGCCGATAAACCAAGCACCGCAGAAGCGGCGGCGGCTTCCTGCCGCCGCAGTTCTACGGTGCCGTTGGAGGACATCTCGGCCGCGGTCAAGTCGCATATGCCGACATGCAAGCCGGCATGCACATGCTTGGCGATCGTCCCCCCCATCCCGATCTCGGCATCGTCCGGATGAGCGCCGAATATAAGTATGTCCAGTTTACGGATCATATCGTCCCACCTGTCTGTTCATCGGCCTTGTATTTGTGGACAAGCTCCCTCCATGCAAAATCGCCGCGCTCCAGAGCCTTGACCAGCAGTTCGGCCGTCGCCACATTCGTTGCGACCGGAATGCCCTGAACGTCGCACAGCCGGAGCAGCGCAATAATATCGGGTTCGTGAGGCTGCGCCATTAACGGATCGCGCAGAAAAATGATCAGATCCAGCTCATTGCGCGCCACAAGCGCGCCGATCTGCTGATCTCCCCCGAGCGGTCCGGACAGAAATCGATGTATATTCAGATTGGTCTTCTCCATAATCCGCATGCCGGTCGTCCCGGTCGAATACAGCTTATGCGGCCGAAAAACGTGCTCGTATGCGGTAACGAAGTTGACCATCTCTTCTTTTTTCGGTCATGCGCGATGAATGCGATGCTCATTTGTGCCATCATTTCTCTCCCCCTCGGGCTTGTACTGCGTTCGCGTCAGTCCATCAAATGCTCGAATCCGTAGATGAGCCCCGTGTAGGTCATCACCTTTTTGATCGCTACGTTCACGCCCGGCATATAGCCTGCCCGATCATACGAATCATGCCGGATTTTCAACGTCTGGCCGAAAGCGCCGAAAATGACTTCCTGCTGGGCGAATACGCCGGGCAGCCGCACGCTGTGAATGCGGAAGCCGTTGTAATAGCCGCCCCTCGCGCCTTCGATCGTCTCTTCCTCTTTCGGATTGCCTTGACGAAGCTCCCGGCGCACCTCGGAGATCAGTTCGGCCGTCTTGACCGCCGTTCCGGATGGAGCGTCGAGCTTCTGATCGCCGTGATATTCGATAATTTCGAGATGCGGAAAATATTTTGCCGCTTCGGCGGCGAATTTCATCATCAGAATGGCGCCGATCGAGAAGTTCGGCGCGATCAGACCGCCGATTTCCCGCTCCCGGCACAGCTTGTCCAATTCGTCGATTTGCTCCGGGGTAAAGCCCGTCGTTCCGACGACCGGACGAATGCCGTGCTCGATCGCCGTTTTCGTATTGCCGAAAGCCGCGTGCGGGACGGTAAAATCGACCAGCACGTCGGCTTGCGCATCCGCAAGCGCCTCGTCAAGCGTCCGGGAAACCGGAACGCCGCAAGCCGGCTTGCCCGCAAGCTCGGCCGCGTCGGTTGCGCCGGCCGACGGATCGACGACCGCCACAAGCCGCAGCGCCTCGTCCTCCAGCACCATCTTGACAACCTCCCGGCCCATGCGGCCGCCTCCGCCCGTTACGGCTACTCGTATCTGTTCTGTCATCGTCATCACCTGTTCTTTCTTCGTTTATGTCTGCCGGCGCGACCGCGCATAAAGCGCTGTTTCCGCCTCAAGTCCGCATACAGCGTGCGGGCGGCCGAATGGCCCGGATCGAGCCGCAGCGCTTCGCGGGCATATACGGTTCCTTCCTCCAGTCTGTTCATACCGGCGCATGCCAGTCCCATCAAATAAAACGCTTCGAACGAAAGCGGGTCGAGCTCGGTAACCTGACGCAGCAGCGGCAGAGCGCCCTCGGTTTGCGGCGGTTCCTCCGCAAGCAGCTTTTCCGCTTCGATCAGCAGTATTTTGGCTTCGATCGTCCGTTTGTGAAACCGGTATTCTTCGCGCCCGGGCTCGAGCCCGACCGCTTTCTCCGCATGCAGCAGCGCTTTCGGCCATTTGCCGCTTCGCGAACACGATATCGAACATTTATAATGATAGTCGGCATTGTCCGGATCGGCTTCAATCGCCCGATCGAACCAGTCGATCGCCTGCTCGAAATCTCCGCTTAATATCGATTCGTAAGCTTTTTGGATATATATGCCGCCGTCCATCCGCCTATCCTCCTTGTACATGGCGTGATGGTACAGCATATGTAGAGGCGCCCTTTACGGTTCGGCGTTTTTCTTCGTCCAGCGGTTCGCATCGCGCGTGGCGAACTTGTGCATCACCTTGTTATGGGCTTCCGTAAGATCGATTTGCAGCGAATTGGCGAAGCATATAATAATGAAGAGCAGATCGCCAAGCTCCATCTCGATCGAATTGTCGGCTTCATCCGCCTTCTTCGGCTTCTCGCCGTAAAGATGGTTCACTTCCCGGGCCAGCTCGCCCGCTTCCTCGGTCAGCCTGGCGAGCATCGCCAGCGGACTGAAGTAGCCTTCCTTAAACTGGCCGATATATCGATCGACCTCCCGCTGCATCTCGGCCAATGATTTCTCTGACATCGGCTATGTTCCTTTCGGCTGTAGTTTTACAACTCATATGTTAACGTAAAGCGGTGTCGAACACAACGTTTTTCAACGTAAAGCATCGTCTGCCGGTTAAACCCTGGGCACTATTTGATATACTACCAGTATCGGAACCAAAATTGCCGGAAGGAGGTCGTTCGTGATGCTGCGCAACTGGGGGGTAAGGCTCCGCACGATCGTTCCCATTCTGCTCGGGACGGCCATTTACGCTTTCGGTTTACAGTTTTTCGTCATTCCGAACCAGCTGATGGAGGGCGGCGTGACCGGCATCGGCGTGCTGCTGAATTATGCGCTCGGCTGGCCGCTTTCCGTATCGACGCTGGCGCTTAATATACCGCTGTTTCTGATCGGCTGGCGATTGCTGGGGAAGGAACAGATGGCTTACACGCTGATGGGAACGGTATCGCTGTCCGTTTTTCTGGCCTTTTGGGAAAAGCTGATCGAGCGGGGATGGATCACGCCGTTTCATACGTCCCAGGATTATATTCTGGCCGCTTTGTATGCCGGCGTTACGCTTGGCGCAGGACTCGGCATCGTCTTTCGCTTCGGCGGCACGACCGGCGGCACAGACATTATCGCCCGTATCGCATCAAGATGGCGCGGAATCGGCATCGGGCAAGTGATATTGGCGCTTGACGCCGTCATTATCGGCGCCTCCCTGCTGTTCATTCCGATCGAAAAAGTGCTTTACACGCTTGTAGCCGTCTTTATCGCTTCCAAGCTGATCGACTTCATTCAGGAGGGCGCTTATGCGGCCAAAGCGTTCTCGATTATTACCGACCGCGGGGAAGAACTCGCGAAGCGCATTTCCGAGGAGCTGGATCGCGGGGTGACGATTATGCCGGCGATCGGCGCTTATTCCGGACAACAGAAGCAGGTCGTCTATTGCGTCGTATCCCGCCATGAAATTCGCAAGCTGAAGGCGATGATCCGCAATATCGACCCGCGCTCGTTCGTCGTGATCGCCGAAGTGCACGATGTGCTGGGCGAAGGGTTCAAGGAGGAGTAATCCGCTTGCGGCGTTTTTCGGAACGTGGACGTTCTTTCGCATAAATCGGCTGCGGCTTGCCTTCCTCTTGCCGTGCCACGACAATATAAGGCTCGCGAATGCGCCGATGCCAGGCCGAATAGGCAAGCGTCGCCACGATGAAAGCACCGATCCAGAATGTCCATACCGCCGGTATGCCGACTATCGGAATCGCTACGGCCGGTTCGTTGTCCGTTTCTCCGCTGCCGTGAAACAACAGCGCCAGCGCGTCCTCCGCCATATCGAAAGAAGCGGCGACCGCGGTCTTCTCGCCTTTTCCCTCGGCGGCTTGCGCGAGCAGCCGGTCCATGTAACGGATGGCGCTTTCCGCGCCGGCCACCGTGTCCGGAGAGCGCTGCATGAGCGCCGCCGCTATGACCCGCTCTTCGTGCTCCCGCAGCTGTGCCATCGCCGCGGAGGCGGCGGCTGCCGCGTTGCCCGTCTGGCGGTTCCACGCCTTTTTGACGCGCGCGATATCATCGCGCATTACGGGTTCGTACTGCTGCCATAACGGGCGGCCGGGACGGACGAGAACGTCGGCGACAAGCCGGATGCGGGCCGCCGGAGCATACCAGGACGAACCCGGCTGACCGGATTCGAGCGAATGTTTGACCGCCGACAAGCTTTCCCGCACCGAGCGCCAGCCGTCGGGCGTTCCGTAGGCCGTCAGCCGCGCATCGCGCATCAGCCTATCGAGCCGTTCGGCAGCCTGGTAGCCGGCTTGCCGGTTGCCTTCCGAAGCGGCGGCATACAAGCTGATCGCCGCCTGTTCGAATCGAACCCGCAATTCTTTTTGCCCTTTCCCGTATAATGCCTCTTCCCCCAGCGCCTGGGAGTTACGCGCATACCCGATTGCAGCCAAAACCAAACAGAGCGCGACGATAATCCCGAACCGTTTGTTCATGGCAATCCCCTCCCATATGGCTTGCCGCCCGCACGCCGGACGGCCTATTCGTTGTACCATTGTATGAGAGGTTGTCCGCCTTTATTCCGTTCGCGGCATAACTTCGGCCAAAGAACGGCAGATCGTTACCGTTTTCCGGTTCGGCCGCGGACGGCGACTGCCAGCCAGACCGTCAGCATGCTGAACAGCGATAAGCCGTACGTAAAGGTGCGAATCGCCGGCATATCATCGTCAAGCACCTTCGGCAGCCACGGGTTGACGCCGAACGTATAGTCCACCGTATCGTTGAGAAGCAGCCAGAGCGTCGCCGCGAATGCCGCCATCCGTCCGAACTGCATATACCGCGCGTAGAGCAGCGCCTCGACGGCCATGCCGAGATGGGACACGACCAGCATATAGTGCTGCCAGTTCAGCGGATCGCCCTGAGCTGCTCCGGCAAAATCATGACGACGGCCCATATCCCGTATTTGACGGAAGTAACCGCCGCCAGCCCCTCAATAACGGCACGCAATACGCTGCCGGGAAGCGACGAGGGCCGCTCGGGCGGAAAAAGCAGATAAAGCAAGCTTAGCGTAAAAAAGAGGCTCGCGGTCGGACTGTCCGGCACAAACGGGATCATCCATGCCGGTTTGTTGTCGATCGTAAACAGCAGTTGATCCCCGTACCACAGGTAACCGTATATCGTGCCGAGCAAATTGACGGCGAACAGCGTCCAAAGAACGCCGCGATTCATCAGAAAAGGTCGACCGAATAGCGAAGCGAACGGCATTCCATCGCTCTCCTTCCCGATTTCAGCAAAAAACCTGACCGCGAACGATCAGGTTTTGCTTTGCAGTAAAATGCGATTGATGTGTTATTCGGCCGCGGCTTCCGCCTTCTGCTTGGACAGCCAAGTGGCCAACTGGTCAATTTCATCCGCGCTCAATTTGTCCTTGAAAGACGGCATACCCGGCGGAATGCCTTCGGTAATCACATTGACCAGCTCGTCTTTGGACAACCGGTCGCCGACGCCGCGCAGCGCCGGAATGTTCGCTCCCGGCTGGCCTTTCAGATCGGTGCCGTGGCAGGACAGACAGGTCGCTTTTTCCGCGATTTGCTTAGCCGGATCGTCCGCAGCGACGATCGGCACTTCCTGCTCTGCCGGCGGCTTGTTGCTCGGCGGTTCTTTGCCGGCAAGCGCCGCTTCGCGTGCCTTCTCTTCGCGCTCGATATGCTCCGGAACCGTGTTCGTCAGCTCAAGCTGATGCTGATAGTGATCCCAGGACACCTTCGTCAAATAGACGAGCGCGATAAGAGATACGAACATCAGCGACGAAGCGATCGGACGGCGATAGAAGCGGCGCTCCTTGCCCGTATCCAAAACGGAGCGAGCAGCAGTGCGCCGAATGCGACCCCCGGCACGCCGATCGTGCCGAGCACGACATAATCCCCCGATGCGTACGGATACTTCAGAAATTGATACAGAAACAGGAAGTACCAGTCCGGCATCGGAATATAGCCGACCGTATTCGGGTCCGCCGGATAGCCGAGCGGAGCGGGGTGCGTAATTGTCAGGACGAGAAAACCGACCAAGGCGACGCAACCCACCATCCATTCCTTGAGCAGGAAGTTCGGAATAAAAGCTTCCGACTTGCCCGGAAATGCGGTGTAATCCGGCGGTATCATCGTATGTTTGCGTTTACGGATTCGCGAGTCGCCGACGTAAACGACTTTCTCATTCGAGTTGTGACCGTGCGCCATTATTGCCCCTCCCTTCTCTTATAGCGGTCCCGAAATGCCTTGCTTCCGAATGGTGAAGAAGTGTGCGGCCAGCAGAACGAGCAGAGCTCCCGGCAGGAAGAAGACGTGAATCGCGAAGAATCGAGTCAGCGTTTGCGCGCCTACGATGCTGCCGCCCTGCAGAAGTTCGGCGATGTAAGGGCCGATATACGGAACGGATTCGGCAATCTGAATGCCGACTTTGGTTGCAAAGTATGCCTTGTTGTCCCAAGGCAGCAGGTATCCGGTGAAACCGAGACCCAACATGACGAAGAAAATGAGCATCCCTACGACCCAGTTCATTTCGCGCGGAGCCTTGTAAGATCCTGTAAAGAAAACGCGAAGGGTATGTAGGAACATCATGACGATAACGAGGCTCGCGCCCCAATGGTGCATGCCGCGCACGATGCCGCCGAACGGAACTTTATGCTGCAAATAATCGACGCTGGCATATGCGTTGATAATATCCGGTACGTAATACATCGTCAAAAACATGCCGGACAAAATTTGGATGACCGTAATAAAAAACGTCAGACCGCCGAAACAATAGACGAAAGCGGAGAAATGATGGGCGGGGTTGACGTGTTCCGGAACTTCGTGGTCCGCAACGTCCCTCCACATCGGCGTAATGTCAAGACGTTCGTCAATCCAGTTGTATATCGCTTTAAACATCTGATTTACGCCCTCCTTTAAGATACGCGGGAATTCGGCTTGAGTGGTCCCAGATAAACGAATCCGTTCTCGATTTTCAGCTCGTATTCATCGAGAGGCTGCGGGGCAACCGTCAGATTCTTGCCGTCGATCGAATAACGGGCGTCGTGGCAAGGACACACGTATTCGTTCTTCTGATCCGTATTCCACCCGATCGTGCACCCGAGATGCTTGCATATCGGCGAGAGGGCGTAAATTTCGCCGTTGGCGTCCCGCGTAATCCAGGCCGCTTTCTCCGGGTCGCTCTCATACCAGCCGTCAACCTGGTGAACCTTGAACTTGAATTCCTGCGGCTCTTGCGTAACTTTCGCTTCCTCGACAACTTTAACCCAAGTGCCTTCTTCCTTTTTTGCAATATAGGATCCACTGCAAACCGGAGCATCGGAAGGACGGGACCGACAGCCATAAACGCGCTGGCGCCGCCGAGCGTATACGCCAAAAATTGACGTCTCGTCATCTCCTTGCGCTTCACCGGGCGGTGTACGGATTCTTCGTGTTCGTGGTTGCTCATCTTCTTGTTCTACCCCCTTTGCCAACCGTATCTCGTGTTTTGCAGACACGGCAAAACACACGACGAACTAAGACATAACCTATAATAGCCTAGGTGTACAAGAGCGTCAAGAATTTGGCATTGCGATTGAAGCCCGTTCCAATTGGCCGGCTCATTTTGTTACGATTTTGTCACATTTGTCCTTGCCTGCCACTTGTTTTCCCCCGCGGATGGCGATTCTATTCTCCCGCTTCGGAATTGCTCGCCGGCGAACCCGACGACCACAGGCGGCGGATCGCTTCGGCGACATGTGAAGCGTCGGGCGCTTTGCCGTCCGGCTCCGGCGCCACGATCAGGTCGGCCGACGGCGCCGTCAGCGCCAGTCCGAAAGTTCCCGTCACAAGCACGACGTACCGGAAACCGGCGGCTTTCGCGCCCGCGCAAAGGTCTTCGAGCAGCGCCGGCGAATCCGCTCCGTAATGGCACGCCGGATAAGTGACGACCCGTCCCTTGAACGGAATTTCGATCAGGTCGAGAACGTCCCGCAATCGCTCCAACGCCTTCGTCGCCTCATACGGCCGCTCTCGTCCCGTCAGGCCGGTCACCGGAAGCAGGCACGTATCGAGATACGGGGACAGCTCATCCCATTGATTCTCGCTGATGTCGCTGAATTTCATAATGCGCATCGGCTCCTTCCATATTATTGTTCGCCGGTTAACGCGAACTTATCCTATCTTACATGACGATGCGCCGTTTTGCCCAGTGAGCAAAAGGATGATTGCGGCGAAGCATGTAAAAAGCCCGCCCGACACCCTCGGGTGTCGGACAGGCTTCTTTATCCCGGCAATATGGCACCGCCGCTCAATGCCGCAGTGCGTTCAGTTCCTCGGCCAGCCGCCGGAACGTATCCTTGTCTCCCTCGACAAGCGCCGAATCGATCGCCCGGTATATACGTTCGGTACGAAATTTCAGCACAGCCTCGTCCAGCACCATCTCGGCCGCCAGTCCCAGTATCGCTTCATACGCCGTTTTCGCATTGTCCATAGGATACACCTCCACACGGGGTTTAAGAGATCCTATATTCCTTACCTTTCACCACATAGCTCTCCATTGTCTTTCGCATCCGCTGCAAATCGCCTTCCGTCAGTTCCCGAACAACTTTGGCGGGTGAACCAAGTGAAAGAGTATAGGATGGGATTTTCTTGTTCTCGGTAACGAGCGAACCGGCTCCTATTAAAGCATATTCACCGATTTCGGCACCGTTTAGTACGATGGCCCCCATTCCGATTAATGTGCCTTTACCTATTTTGCAGCCGTGGATGATGGCGCCGTGGCCGACCGATATTTCATCGTCCAGCAGAAGCGGCTGGCCGGTATTGACATGGCCGATGACGCCGTCCTGGATGTTGCATCTGCTGCCGATGCGGATCGGGGCCAGGTCGCCCCGCAGCACCGCGTTGAACCAGATTGAGCTTTCCGCGCCGACGGTGACGTCGCCGATCAGCTTCGCGCCCTCGGCGATATATACGTCGTCAGGGACTACCGGCATCCGGCCTTGATAAGGCAATATCACATGGATCTCTCCTTCGATATGTAGTGAGAGATTCTACCAGACGGCGATTCCGCAAGTCAACGCCGGTTGGCTAGGACAGCGCGATCCTGTCGCCGTCTTCCACCCGGACGCCGGCAACCGCGGACCGTCCGCCGGCCGTCATGCGCAGTACGACTTCTCCCTCCTCGCTCTCCCCTACCCGAAGAAGGCCAAGATGCAGCATCATCGCCACGATGCGCTGTTCGAAAATCGCTTCTTCCGAGTCGTAGTAGAACGGCTTGATAAACGGCGTCAACACCTGCTTCAGCGATTCCGCCGTCACCCAGCGGTCGGCCAGGCTGTCGATCCAACCGACCAGCGCCTGAAGATTCGGAATCGCTCCCTTATACAGCCTGATCCAGAAGCGGTACAGCTTGGCCGTTTCTTCGCGTTCGGCCGATTGCAATCGTTCCAGCCCGGCGGGCGTCAACGCCAATACCGGCCCGCTCTCGTCCAGCCATTTGGCGAAATAGCAATAGTCGTACAGCAGCGACATGCGGCTCGGATATTCCTTGAACTTTCTCCCGTAACCGAACCGCCACCCGCCTTTCGGCAGCTCTTCCCTTACGCCGAGCAGCTCCGTCAGCTGCTGAACGCTCCTCTTGTACATCGACCCGTCGGACGTGAGCGGCACATCGTAATGATGGACGTAATGGAGGAAACGCCGGATATCGTCGGCAAGCAGATGCTGCTCATCGCGGTAAGCCGGCGGCTCGCCGGTGTAGACGAGCCGTTCGGCAAATTTGCGCCGCATCGACTCTTTAAACCGCATTTTCAGGTCTTCCGGCACCTGGAACAAATAGCGGTGAACGCCGCTGTGCCCGTTAAACAGCCAGCCCTGATGCTTGAAGCGCAAAATCGTCTCCCGCGGTGACTGCCAGGCCGCGGCCGGCTCCTGCTTCCGCTCCGGCTTGCCGCGTTTTTTCTCCCTTTGGCCGGCATCTCGCCGGCCGGTTCCGGTTGATCCGGCTTTATGCCGAAGCGGCTCTGCTGCACCTTGGCCACAAGCTCCTCAAGACTGAAGGAATTGCGCGATTCGAAGATGATCGTGCTCAGAAACCGCATATCCTCCAGCCGAAGCCGGCCGATCTGCTCCTCGAACACATCGCTGCGGCCGACAGTCGCCAGGATCGACTGAATCAGCTCGTGCTTGGAATGGCCGTTGCATTCGCAGCGATAAACGTCGGCAATCCGGCTCAATTGCTGAATATCGGCATAACCGAGCATTTCGGCCAAATTCATCTTGAACCCACCTCCTTCCCTTGCCAGTCTTTCTATCGATGTACTACCATTATGGGAAAATCTTCGCAATTTATAACCGCCGATGCCGATGAATATCGATTGAACGACAAAAGGGGCTGTCCCAAAAGGTGAACTGCACCCTGTCA
>NZ_BOVJ01000070.1 GCF_018403665.1 Paenibacillus cisolokensis | reverse complement strand
GGTGCGTAAAGATGCGTCCGACGGAGTTGGCGCGAACGAATGGAGCCCTGGAGGTTCGCAATCGCCCGGCGGGGGCGGGACGACGGAGTCGTTTTGCTTATGCTGACCGTCCGGAATATCCCAAATCGTTGGCGGTGAAATGGGGGCGCTTATGGTAGAATGAAAAAAGAAATACATACTTTTGATTTGGGAAAGGAGCATGAAAACGATGAAGTACCGGACACTCGGACGGACGGGACTGAAAGTGTCGGTCGTCGGCATCGGGACGTGGCAGTTTGGCGGAGAATGGGGCGTCGACTACACGCAGTCGGATGTGGACGCCATCCTGGGCAAAGGCAAGGAGCTTGGCATTAATCTGATCGATACGGCGGAATGCTACGGGGATCATCTGTCAGAGAAGCTGATCGGCGGCTATCTTCGCCGCGACCGGCGCGAGGATTGGATTATCGCGACGAAGTTCGGCCATCATTTCCATGCTCATCTGAAGCGAGACGACCGCTCCTCGGCGGAGGATGTGAGGGAGCAGCTCGAACAGTCGCTGCGGGCGCTCGGCACGGACTATATCGATATTTACCAATTCCATTCGCTCTCCGACGAGCGTTTCAACAACGACGACATGTGGACGATGCTGGACAAACAGGTTCAGGCCGGCAAAATCCGCCATCTGGGCATCTCGATCGGCTACAACGGCAATATTTATCAGACGAAAAACGCCACCAAAGTGAAGGCCGACGTCATTCAGGTCGTGTACAACCGGCTCGACCGGACGCCGGAGGAGGAAGTATTCCCGTCATGCCAGGATCAGAACCTCGGCGTATTGGCGCGGGTGCCGCTCGCCAGCGGCTTTCTGAGCGGAAAATATTCGAAGGACAGCGTCTTCCCGGAAAACGATGTGCGGGCGAGCAAAGGACGCAACGATCCCGAAGGACGAATCAAAATGATCGAAGAGGTGGAAAGAATCCGCAAGGAGGAAGTGCCGGAAGGCGTCAATATGGCGGAATGGGCGCTCGCATGGTGCCTCAAGCACCCGGCCGTGACCGCGGTCATTCCCGGCTGCAAGGATCCTTCCCAGGTGGAGAGCAACGCCAGGGCGGCGAAACTGGTCCAGGAATAACGGCATACCGGAACAGTGGAACCGCGGCCTCTATCCGACGTAGAAAATGATATAGTCGCAGAACGACGATTGTCGATTATAGAAGAGCGCCGAATCAGTGCGCTACATGCGTCTAGGGGTAGAGAGCGGGGGGAAATGCTGTGACAGTGTTGAAAGCGGACATTCACTTTGCCGGATACGAAGAGAAAAAGCCGGTCATACGCGATATCGGATTCGAGGTCGGGGCCGGCGAACTGGTCGGACTGATCGGACCGAACGGCGCGGGCAAAAGCACGACGATCAAGACGATTCTCGGGCTGCTGCGGCATATGGAAGGCAAGGTGCAGGTGCTGGGGGACAACGGCCGGTATGCGTACGTGCCCGAACAGCCCGTATTGTACGAATATATGACGCTATGGGAGCATCTGGAGCTGGCTGCGTCGGCCTATGAACTGAACGGTCCGCAACTGGCCGAACGGGCCGAAGCGCTTCTCCGGCGTTTCCGGTTGTCCGACGCTCGCGACCAGTATCCGGTCAAATTTTCCAAAGGAATGCAGCAGAAGACGATGCTCATTATCGGGTTTATGCTGGAGCCGGACGTCTACATCGTCGACGAGCCTTTCGTCGGGCTGGACCCGCGGGCGACGCGGGACTTTCTGGAGCTGTTGGAATCGGAGCGGAAGCGGGGAGCGGGCATCCTCATGTCGACGCATGTGCTGGATACGGCGGAGCGGATATGCAGCCGCTTCGTGCTGGTCAACGCCGGAACGGTCGTCGCTACCGGCACGCTGGATGAGGTGCGCGAACAAGCGGGGCTCGCGCCGGACGCTTCGCTGTTCGACTGCTTCGACGCGCTGACATGAGGGGAGGCCAAGCGATGGGACATCGATGGACGCCTCCCCGGCTGTTCGCGAAACGGGTCGCGTCGTTCTGGAGGAGCCAGTACAAAGTATGGAAGACGGCGCTTGACTGGACCGTATGGCTCTATCTGCTCATCCCCGGGCTGTGGATTTGCGGCGGCTTGTATGCCGACCTGTGGCGGGACGAGCCCGCCTGGCTCTCCAACATCCCGCTGGCGATCGGGAGCGTCGCCTTGCTTCTGCTCGGCGTGCTGTCCGGAAGACTGCGCGTTTTTGTCGAAGAGGCGGACCTGCTGTTTCTGATGCAGCGGCCGCGATGGGTGAGAACGCTGGCGAAGCTCGGCATCGTCTATACGGCTGCGGGGCAGATCGTCAAGACCGCCGTGCTGTTTGTTGTTGCATTGCCTTGGCTGGCGCTCGGCCTAGACCTGCAAGCATGGCAAATTATAGGCTGGGCGGCGTTCACCGCGCTGTGCGGCCTGCTGTCCTCGCTCACCTTCGCCATGATGGAGACGCGATATCGCAGCTGGCGCAAATATGCGGCCGGGACGGCGCTCGTCATCGTGCTCTCGGCGATCTATATCGTTCCCGTCGCCGTAGTTTTAAGCGAGCCGGTACCGTTCGCGGCTTCGGTTGCGGCTGTGCTTGCAGCCGTCTTGCTTGCAGCCGTCGCACGGCTCAGACAGCGCGGGACATTCGAAGCCGATATCGCGCGCGAACGGAAGGCGCGGCTTTCCAGCACCGAGCTTCTAATGAGCCAGGTGATCGAGAAGAAGCCCGTCATATCATTCAAACGGCCGCTTTTATTTCGCCGTTCGGGACGCATTTTTCGGGGCAACGATCAGGCCGATGTCATAGCGGGGCAATACATCAAATCGTGCCTGCGCCAGTTCCGGCTGATAAGAGTGCTGTACGGCTATTTCGCCGTATCGACGGCCGCCGTCGCGCTTTCTCCTGCCGCTCTCGGACTCGGGCTCGCGGCGGCGGTGCCGGTATTGCCCTCCATCTGGCTGCAGGACGGGTGGCGCGGCTGGCTGAACGAGCCTTTTATGGCGCAATTCCGCTGGCGGAAGACGGCGCTTGCGAAAGGCGGCAACCGGGTCCGGTTTTGGCTGCTGTTGCCGGGAACCGTCTGGCTTGCCGCCTATGCCGGCTGGAGAGCGTTCGGCTGGTGGGGAGCGCCGCTTGCCGCAGCTGTCATCCTCGGATGGTCGGCGCTGCTTCAATCGGTCATCGGCAGTTTGATGACGGTTCGTCAGGAGGAGTCCGGGATATACGGGGACGGGCGGGAACGAATGGAGGAGCCCGCTTCCGGGCACACTGACGAGAAAAAGGAAGATCGACCATGATGGAAGCCAACAGCAGCACCGCCCTGTTGTTTCAATTCAGCGATGCCGCATCCGCCGCCGCAGCCTGCGATACGATGATCGAGCTCGGTTACGATTCGATGCTGGCGGAGGATGCCCGGCTTCATCTTCATTTGGAACGGGACGACGTCGTCTCGGCACTGGAAATTGCGCAAGCCCACGGAGGCCGGCTGATCGAAACGCCGCCGCTGCTCGAAAGCTCGTTGGCTGACGGCGTCTACGCGATGGATCAGGTGCCGATTCCGGCTCATATCGTGAACGAGGATTGGACGGAAGCGTACGCATCCGGCGATGAGCCTGCCGACGAAACGCGGGATGGCACCGAATTGCCGTTCAACGGTTTTCCGGTCGAGGAGAACGGCTGAAAGTCCCGGCATCGGCGGCGAATCGCCCCAATTTCGGTTTCCGCCCCGGATTACAAAGCAACAGCCTTCCATGTCCGCCTGTCAGGCGGGCACGGAAGGCTGTTTGCGCTTTGTCTAGCGGTGAACCAGCATAGCTTTCGCCGCCGCGCTGGAACCGGCCGTATAGCCGGTCGAGAAAGCGGCGGTAATGTTGTAGCCGCCCGTATACCCGTGCACATCGAGCACTTCCCCGCAGAAGTAAAGCCCGGGCAGCAGCTTCGACCCCATCGTCCGCGGGTCGATTTCTTTCAGATGAACGCCGCCTCCCGTGACGAACGCTTCCTCGATGGACAGCGTACCGTTTATGCGGACGGGCAGCGATTTCATCTGCATCGCAAGCTCCCGCCACGGTCCTTTCGGAATGTTGGCATATGTGACTTCCCCGTCAATGCCGCACCGGTTCAGCAGAAACAGCAGCAACCGCTCCGGTATGTACCCTCGCAGCGCATTGCGCACCGCCTTTTTGGGCTCGTTGCGCGCCAGCTCCAGCGTTTCCGCATAGATATCGTCGGCCGATTTGTCCGGCAGCAGATCGATCGCCACGGTAACGGTTTCCGCACCCGAACGCTTCAGCGCCTTGACGACGAATTGGCTGCATCTTAGCGCCGCAGGGCCGGACAGGCCGAAGTGGGTGAACAGCATATCGCCTTCGTGCGCGACAAGCTTCTTCCCTTTGCTGTCGTATACCGTCAGGACGACGCCCGAGAGGGAGAGCCCCTGCAGCTCGCGGCTTTGTATCCATGGCTCGGGGGAGGTCAGCGGCACTTCGGTCGGGTACAGATCGGTAATCGTATGGCCGGCTTGCTTCGCCCATTCGTATCCGTCCCCCGTCGATCCGGTGCGCGGCACGGACTTGCCGCCGGTGGCGACAATAACCGCCGAAGCGCGGACCGTTTCGCCGGAGGCCAGCCGGATGCCGCGCAGCTCGCCGCCCTGGATGTCCAGCGAATCCACCTTTACGTTGACCCGGATTTCCACCCCGAGCGAACGGACTTTGCGAATAAGGGCGTCGACGACGCTTTTGGCCTTGTCCGTTACCGGGAACATGCGGCCTTCATTCTCCTCTTTGAGCCTGATGCCCATTTCCTCGAAAAAGGCGATAATCTCCCGGCTGCCGAACTTGCTCAGCGCACTGTGCAAAAACTTCCCGTTTCCCGGAATATAGCGTATCAGTTCGTCCGGTTCCTTCCGGTTGGTTACATTGCAGCGGCCGCCCCCGGAAATCCCGAGCTTGCGCCCCAGCTTGTCCCCCTTGTCGACAAGAAGCACGGAAGCGCCGGCGGAGCCGGCGGCAACGGCGGCCATCAGACCGGCAGGTCCTCCGCCGGCAATTATGACGTCATAATTCATGGATGCTCCTTTACAAAATAGGCATTCGCCCGTCTGTTCTTCGCGTGTTATATTAATTGTAAATAATTTCGCGGTAAATACCAAATGGACAGCCGGCAATAAGAAAAGGTCTGAGGGAGGTCTTCACGGATGATTCACACGGAATGGAAGCTGGCGGCTTCGGACGGACTGACGCTGTACGCCAGAGAATGGCTGCCTGCCGAACGCGAGGCGGTCGGAACAGTCTGTATTGTGCACGGCATGGGCGAGCATAGCGGCTGCTATGCGGAGCTTGCCGGCGCGTTCACGGAAGCCGGCTTTGCCGTATTGGCGTACGACCAGCGCGGTCACGGCCGTTCCGCCGGCCGGCGCGGCCATTCGCCCTCGATCATGGCGCTCGTAAGCGATGCGGGCCTGCTGCTGGAGGAAGCGCGGACGCGGCATCCCGGCCTGCCCCGTTTTCTGTACGGGCACAGCATGGGCGGTTCCGTCGCGCTGAACTGTGCGCTTCGGCTGCGGCCCGGGCTTGACGGACTTATCCTGTCGAGTCCCTGGCTGCGTCTGGCGATGCGCGTGCCCGCGCTGAAATTGCGGATCGGCCGGATAATGGCCCGGCTTTGGCCGACGCTGCCGCAGCGCACCGGATTGAAACCGGGCGATCTGTTTCGGGCCGCGTCCGACGCAGCGCCGCAGCCCGATCCGCTGAACCACCTGTGGATTACGCCCGGCATGTTCGTTGCGCTGGAGGAAGCGGGCGAATGGGCGCTTGCCCATGCGCGGGAGCTGGATACGCCGCTCCTGCTGATGCACGGGACGGCCGATCGCGTCACTTCGTTCGAGGCCAGCCGGGAATTGGCCCGTCAGGTCGGAAGCCGCTGCGAATTTGTGCCGTGGGATGGCGGCTATCACGAGCTGCATCGCGATCTGGACAAGGATGACGTCATTCGGCATATGACGCGCTGGCTTAAGGCAAGGCTCCGTTCAAAGCCGCGCGAGCCGTTCCGCGAATGACCGGCCGAATGACGGAAGCGTTCGTATGCGCGCATCTATCAATCTATCGCCGGTTGACACCCACAGATTGTAAAAAAAGAATACATATGATTTAATCGGTAATATCAGGGGGATAACCGCACGACAGATGGGGGGAAAATGATTTTCGGTGTGGAAGGAAATGCTGCTGCAAGCCATCCTGGCGCTTGTACCCGCGCTCGCTTTCCAAATACGGTACGACAGGTCGGACAGTTGGAAAGAAGTTTCCCTCTTGCTGGCTGCACTGTGCGGCGGAGCGATGGCTCTATGCATGCTGACGTCATATGCAGTTGACGGCTATGAGCTGAATTTGGGCCTCAGCCCTTATATACTGGGTTCTCTTTACGGCGGATTGCCGGCAATGGCCATGTTGACCGTGCTGTACATAGGGCTGCGGGCGATATGCATGGACGCATCATGGGAGCTTGCAGGATTTCTATCGTTTCTTATGATATTTGTTCCGCTTCTGGCGCTGACAATCCGGCCGTTCCGGCTGGCGAAGCGCCACGATCGCATGAAAATGGCATGGATGCTGGCCGGCGTGCTGTATGTATGCCATGTCGTGCTGTATGTCGTTACCGTCCGGGCGTCGAATATGCCGCTCGATTTCGGCTGTCTGCTGCAAGTATTTGCTTTTAGCACGGTCGGATTGGCGGTGCAGTGGGCCTCTTTTTTATTGTCGAGAGCGTAAAAGAAAAACAGCAGCTGCACGAACAGCTGCAGCATATGTCCGGCAATTTCCGCAACGAAGCGCAAAAGCTGCAGCAGTTTATCGATGAAACGAGTCTCGGCGTCGTCATTGTCGACAGGGAAGGCCGCATTACGCATATTAATGAAATGGCCATGCAGCTGTTTCATAAAAATGTGAACGGACGCAGCCGGTTGGAGCTGATTGGCCTTTCGTTCCCGCGTCTTTCGGAAGGAATCGACAAGGAGAGCCAGGAGCTTCTGTACGGAGCGCTGAAGGGCAAGCAAGCGACATCCCACCTTAGCAAAACGGATGCAAAAACCTATGTCAAAACGTCGTTCTCCATTCGCGATCTGCAAAGCGGAGCGATAACCGGAGCCGCGCTGATCTTTTACGACGTGACAGAACTGAACTGGCTCAGGGACGAGCTCGGGCGGATGGAACGCCTCAGCCTCGTCGGCCAGATGGCTGCCAGCATTACCCACGAAATTCGCAATCCGATGGCCGTCATCCGCGGTTTTGTCCAGTTGATGAGAGAGCGGAGCCCCGATCATCTGCAGGAATATTTCCGCATCGTGCTCGACGAGCTCGACCGGGCGAACAGCATTATTAACGACTTTCTATCTCTTGCCCAGAACCGGATGATCGAGAAGGAGCGCTGCTCGCTCAACAGCATTATACTCGAGCTGCTGCCGCTGCTGATGGCCGACGCCAACATGAGGGGGCTCAAGATCGAGCTCGATCTGGAAGAAGATCTTCCCGAACTCGAACTGAACGAGAAGGAAATCAAGCAGCTCATTCTCAATCTGGTGCGCAACGGAATGGAAGCGATGGAGGATAAGGGTGAAATACGAATCGCGACCTTCGCCATCGAAGACGCTGTCGTCTTGCAGGTTACGGACGAAGGCATCGGCATTCCGGAGGAGAAAATCGAGCGTCTGTTCGAGCCGTTCTTTACGACCAAGGAGCGCGGCACCGGCTTGGGACTGCCGCTTTGCCTGAGTATCGTGGAGCGCCACAACGGCGTCATCGAGGTCGAATCGCGCGAAGGAGAGGGGACGACGTTCACCGTCAAGCTGGCGCTCGAGCCGCCCCCGGCATAACCGGGCATAACGGGATGTGCGGCGTCGCATACTAACGTTGGAAGGAGGTTCCAACGTGCACAAAAACAAGAACCGTGGCCAAAGGAAAGCCGGGGACGAGCGTCCGTCGAAGGCGCGCGAAGCGCCGCTCGGCCATACGCCGGAAGTGCCCGGCATCGACAGAAGGCTGAACGGCCCGAACCGGCCGGCGGAATAGGGAGGAGCATCGCATGAGCAAGGACGACTCCTCTTACGATCCGTTCGAAATCGAATTTTTGCCGCAGTTTCGGAAAGGCCGGGGGCCGCGCGAGCCGTTCGTGAATGAATACGGCGTCGTGATCGGCGATCACGAATACGATTCTCCGGAGTCGCCGCTGAGCCAATGGACGGAGGATACCGACCCGGCGATTATGGCCGGCGATCAGTGGGTTCATCCGTTTAAGGATGTCGGGTTCCACACCGCGGAAAATCGCGATTATTTCGAACGCGGCATTGCGCCCGCGTCCGGCATTTTCATGCACCCGCAAGAGAATGCCGGTTACCGCTCGGGCGAGCTGTCCGGTCATGCGGCCGCAGACGAAGAAGAAAGTTCCGCGGATGATGCGGATGACAATCCGAAGGACAGATAACGGCATGACAACTCGCGGCCGCAAGCCGGCGGACGCGCCGCCTGTTCGGGCGGGCTGTCCGTGGAAGCCGGCCACGGCTTCGGCGTCGTGCTGGTCGAGGCGCGCGCCGCGAATGCCGGCAGCGGCGGGAAGGCGGCCTATTCGCGGCCGCCTTTTCTCTTTGCTTTCGATACGGACCGGCGGTATAATAAAAGTCAAATGAGGAAGAGAAGGAGTGGATTGCCCCATGTCGATGTCATTTGAGCGATATATGTTGGATATGGTTCAGCCGATGCGCGACGAGTTGACCCGTATCGGCTTTCAGGAGCTGCGGACGCCGGAAGAAGTGGAGGAGAAGCTGCCGAACGCCAAAGGAACGGCGCTTGTCGTCGTCAATTCCGTTTGCGGCTGCGCGGCCGGCCAGTGCCGCCCGGGCGTGGCGGAGGCGCTTCGCCACGATGTGACGCCGGATCACCTGTTTACGGTATTTGCCGGACAGGACAAGGAAGCGACGGCGAAAGCCCGCGAATACTTTGCGCCGTACCCGCCTTCCTCGCCTTCGATCGCGTTGATGAAGGACGGAGAACTGGTATATTTCATCGAACGTCACCAAATCGAGAATCGCTCGGCGGCGGAAATCGCCGCGGATTTGACGGGAGCGTTTGACCGTTTTTGCCGGTAGGGAGGCGCAGGCGAAGATGAGCATGCAGCAGGAAATTATCGAGCGGTTCGGCGTAAAGCCCAGCATCGATCCGGAGCAGGAAATTCGCAGGCGCGTCGATTTTCTGAAGGATCACGTGCGCAAGGCGAACATGTCCGGGCTGCTCATCGCGATCAGCGGCGGCATCGACAGCGCCGTAGCGGCCGGCTTGTGCAAGCGGGCGACCGACGAGCTGACCGCCGAGACGGGCAAGGAGTATATGACGCTCGGCGTATTTCAGCCGTACGGGAAGCAGGAAGATATTGACGACAGCTACGCTGTGGCCAAGGCGTTCAACCTGAAATATACGGTCGAAACCAATATCGAAGACGCCGTCGACGAGATCGCGCTGGAAGTCGAGCACGCGTTCAAGTCGCTCGGCATCCACCGGCATCTCAGCCGCGGTGCCAAGGGCAATGTGAAGGCGCGTACGCGGATGGTTACGCAATACGCGCTTGCCTTCGACCTCAATCTGCTTGTCGTAGGCACCGACCATGCTTCCGAGGCGATTACCGGATTTTTCACCAAATGGGGGGATGGCGCGGTCGACATTACGCCGCTCAGCTCCCTGAACAAGCGGCAGGTGCGGCAGCTCGCCGTCGTGCTGGGCGTGCCGGACAGCGTGCTGAACAAGGCGCCGACGGCGGGATTGTGGGAAGGCCAGACGGACGAAGGCGAACTGGGTATTCGTTACGAAGACAACAGCGATTATTTGGAAGGCAAGGAGATCGACGCGGCCGTGCGCGAGAAGCTGGAGCAGCAGTATTTGAAGACGGAGCACAAGCGGTCGCCGATTCCGGGCATCTAATGCGGGTGACGAAAACTGATTATCGGCATCGGGCATGATCTGGTCGACATCGGACGGGTGGCCGGGCTGCTGGAGAGCGGCTTGGCCGCCCGCTTCTTGGAGCGGGTTCTGACTTCGGGCGAGCGCGAACTGGCCGCAGGCTGCGCGGAGAAGCGGCGCGCGGAATTCGTCGCCGGCCGTTTCGCCGCGAAGGAAGCGGTCGTCAAGGCGCTCGGCTGCGGTATTGGCGCCAAAGTATCGTTTGCCGACATTCATATCGGCAAAGACCCCATGGGTAAACCGGAGGCGCTGCTGACCGAGGCGGCATGGAAGCGGCTTGGACTCGACGGAAGCCGCATCCGCCTGTTCGTTACGATCACCCATGAGCGCGGCCTTGCATCGGCGTTCGCCGTCGCCGAAGACCGGCCCGACTCGGGCATGCGTCTCATTCGTTAACCGGCGAGTTTTTCGAGAGCGGGGGTTGTCCTTTAGCTGAACTGCACCCTGTCAAG
>NZ_BOVJ01000069.1 GCF_018403665.1 Paenibacillus cisolokensis | reverse complement strand
TTTTGCAGTATTTCGCGCCATAACCATCTATTCGGAACCAAATTCCTGTACTTTTGCAGCTTTTCGCCAAAAGCAATCTGCCGGGAACGGGGGCACTAGAGGCGGGGGGCATCGACCGGACGATTTATTTCAATGAAAACCGTCCCTGCCGCCGAACGGCAGGAACGGTTTTCATTGCCGATCATGCGGTCCGGTCATCCCGTCAGGGCCTGGCTGGACTGCCGTCCGGCAAACGCGCCAGCGTCCAGAACGGCAGGTCGTTGCGGCACGGGAATTTCGCCGCGAGCGTCTCGTCGATATCGACGCCGAGGCCCGGCGCTTCGTGAACGTACGCGTAGCCGCCGCGCAGCGACGGAGTGCCCGGGAACACTTCGCGCATCCGGTCGGAGAACGGGTACCACTCCTGGATGCCGAAATTGGGGCTGCTCAGATCGAGGTGCAAGTTGGCCGCATGCCCGACCGGTGAAACGTCCCCCGGACCGTGCCATGCGGTGCGCACGCCGAACGCTTCCGCCAGCGCCGCGATTTGCGGGCCGGCGTAATGCCGCCGATTGCGCTGATATGCACGCGGATGAAATCGATCAGTCCGCCGGATATAAGCGGCACCCATTCCCGCGGATGAACGAACAGCTCGCCCATGGCGATTGGCGTCGCGCTTTGCGCACGGATCATGCGGAAGCCGTCGAGCTGCTCCGGCGCGAGCGGATCTTCCAGGAAGAACAGCCGGTAAGGCTCCAACTGCTTGGCCAGCCGAACCGCTTCAATGACGGAAAGCCGCTCATGGACGTCGTGCAGCAGCTCGATCTCGTAGCCGAACGTTTCGCGCATTCGCTCGAACAGCCGCGGCACGCTGCGCGCATAGGCGTCCGGATCGTAATACGCGCCGGGCAGTGCGTTTTCCGGCGATACGCAGTCGTGCTTGCCCCCGTATCCGCCCCATTGGCAGCGGATATGGCGAATTCCCTGCTCCATAAACCGGCGGACGTTCTCCTCCACCTCTTCCAGATCTTTGCCGTCGGCATGCCGGTAAACGGCAACCGCTTCTCTGCATTTGCCGCCAAGCAGCTGGTAGACCGGCTGGCCGGCAAGCTTTCCCTTGATATCCCACAGCGCCATGTCGACGCCGGAAATCGCATTGTTGAGCACCGGGCCGTTGCGCCAATAGGAGCTGACCATCGCCGTGTGCCATATATCTTCGATCCGCTGCGGATCTTTGCCGATCAGAAAAGGCCTCAAGTAATCGTTAATGGCCGATGCGACGGTCAAATACCGCTGCGTAAACGTGGCGCAGCCCAGACCGTACAGCCCCGGCTCCGACGTTTCGATTTTGACGACGACGAGATTGATGCCGTCCGGCGCCGTCAGAATCGTCTTTACATCGCGTATCGTGATCCCGCTCATACTTCCCGTCCTTTCATTTCGGTTTTGGCCAGACTGCCCCATACGCTGACGCCGTCTTCCGGCATTCCCGGCAAAATGAGCCCGCCGTCGGCGCGAAGCGTAATACCGGTCACATAAGAGGCTGCATCCGACACAAGCCATGCTGCGATTCGCCCCATATCCTCGGGCGTGCCCATTCGGCCGAGCGGCACCTGGCGGCCTACGCCCTCATGCGGCTCCATCCCTTCCCTTACCAGCGTGGCGCCCGGCGCCAGGCAGTTGACCCGGATGCCGTACGGAGCCAGATCGAGCGCGGCCGATTCGGACGCCCGTTTCAACCCGGCTTTCAGGCCTCCGTAGACCGCGTCGCCGGGATAGGCGCGTTCCGCCCGCGAAGACGTAATATTCAGGATGTTGCCGCGAATGCCGGCGTCAATCATATGCGCCGACAATTCCCGCATCAGAATGAGCGGCGAGCGGAAATTAAGCTGAATCAGATGATCCAGCTTCCAGGTGGGCAACCGTTCGACCGGATCCTTCAATGTAACGCCGGCATTGTTGACAAGCACATCGATCGTGCCCAGGCCGGCGATCGCCTGTTCCGCTGTCCGCTCCGCCACTCCCGGTTCGGCCAAATTGCCGGGCAGCACCAGACATTCCTGCCCCGATGCCGCGCGAATTCGCTCCGCCGTCTCCGCCGCATGGACATCGTCCTGCCAGTGCGTAATCGCGAGCTTGTAGCCGGCCATGGCCAGCGCAATCGCAATGCCGCGGCCGATGCCGCGGCTTCCTCCGGTTACCAATGCCGTCTTGCCATTTCCCCGGCCGTCTGCGGCGCCGCCTTCCGGCCCGTTCGACCGCCGGCTGCCGCTATCCGGCCCGTCCCGATGCCCTTCGGACGTCTGCCGATCTTTCGCCATCCCGTTCTCCTCCTTCACCTGCTTCGGTTCGGATTTCTCCCAGAACGTAAACGCTGTCAATTGCAACTTCTATTCTACCTGCATCCGGAAATTCCAACAATTAGAAAAATGGCGTTAACCGTATAAAATACAACCGTTCCGCATGCCGAAAAATGTCCAGCCGCCCGATTGCCGCAAAAAACATAAAAATCCCGCCGGACGGCTGGCCGCCAGACGGGACGGTCGGGAATTTTACTCGGCTTTCATGCCGATCCTGCGGACAAAGGAACTCATTCGAACCTCAAAGGTGACGTCCTTGTACATTTGCTGCCATTTCTCTTTCGTTCGGACATGCCGGTTCCAATACTGCGGCTGGTACGCACGCACATATTCGCCAAAACCGAATATGTCCGCCCCGTATTTCTGCGATTTCCGGATGAGCTGCTCGCATATTTTCTGCAGCGATTGCGCATTTTCGTTGGCAATCCTCTCCAGAACATCGGTTGTGGCGACCGTTACCGCTTCGGACGTCTTTTCCTCTACATTGATCTCCGAAAACGCGGTTATGCGGAAATGCGGATGGCCGTTCCTGATCTCCAGCCCGATATTCGATACCCGGTGAGTCGCGTTAATCGTTACCGTATCCTCCGAATCGGTAAGCCGGACCATTCCGCGGTACCCCGCCGGGTTCAGCCCTTTGATCAACATATAGGCGGCGATTTCAAACGGCTTCGTTGCGCCGACCATCTTGTCTCCCCGAAAGAGAGCCATCCCTTTGATTTCGATATTTTGCTCTTTCATCATTTCGACATAGGGCAAAAATCCTTCCTGGCCTTTCTTGGAAACGTTGCTCCAGAACATGCCGGTATAATCGCGCGGAAATTTGCCTTGCTTGACGGCGTCGTCCAACGTCGATATCAAATAAAGCGTCGGCACGCGTTCCAGTCTCGGAGTGGCCTTTATCAGATTTTCCGCTTTTCCTTTGGAAATCATGAGCCAGGCCATCCGCCGCACTTCCGAATTGCGGCGCAAGTAATCGTTCAAGTTTTGTATTCCTTTTTTCGCCACTTCCTCCGACACGACAATGACGCGCAGATGCCCGAAAAACAGTCTGCCTGAAATTTGCTGCTGCAGATTCATAATCGCATCGTCAATCGTATGCCCTACGACATTGACGACCCATACCGCTTTTCCCGGATCGTTGTTCGCTCCTCCGCCTTCTCCGGGTCCGAGCGGTATGCGGCCGGGCAAGGCAATCTGCGCGGCAACCTTGATCATATCCATTTTCGGAGGGGGATACGCTCCGAGATGGGACACCTCATCCTCTTTCTCCCGGGCCACCGGTTCGGCTACGTCGACCGAAATGCCGAGCACGACGGCTCGTTCCTCGATTTCCAGCCGATCCCAGCATCCGGTCGCAAGCGGAACGACGAGAAGAAGAACAAACAGCGGTTTTGCAGACAGTTTCCGTATCGTTCTGCCCATTTCGGTCCCTCCATTCCAGTTGTGCGATGCGCGGCCTAGACGAAAATCCGTATCACCCACGCTCCGATCAGAAGCAGGGCGCCGACAACGAGATTCAACCATCCCAATATTCGGGACACTTTCATTTCCTTGCGCAAGCCTGCATCCTCGTATTTTTGACGTCGAGGCGCAAAATGAACCATCCCGTCAACAGCCATAAGGGGACGGCGAAATTGAAATATCCGCTGTAGAATTCCCCGATCATGCCGTATCCCCTCTTTTCCTTCGCATCATCGCGATGAGGAGCAACGCACCCGGATACGCAATCGTAATCAGCAGTCCGATGCGCCCGACGATTTGAATAATATCGTACATTTCCAAAATGTTTCGCGGCAGCATGGCCAGTATAAACACGATCGGCAGAACGAAGTACGACAGCATGCGGTGGTCGGTCAGACGGAACAGCTGGCTGATCGAACGGATCGTAAAGTAATAGCTCGAAAACAGCGTCGTAAACACCGCCGTCACCCATACCGCGAGAAACGCCGCATCCAATCGCTCCAGAATGTTGGCGGGCAAGGAAGTCGCCTTCGCCAATTCCAGCGTCGGCCACAGCAGTTTCTTCGTTTCTTCGGCGCCGAATACGCTGACCGACGCGATGACGATGGCCACGTACAGCGTCCCCGTAATCAAGATTCCCCTTATGGAAACCCGCAGCGCCGACTGGGGCTTGCTCATGGCCGGAATGACCATCGTCAGCACGAAGGCGCCCTGGTATAAAGCGGCCGTCGTTAAAACTCCCCCAGCATGCCGGACGGATTGTTGCCCCAGATCGGCAGCAGATTGATCACCTCGGCGTTTTTAAGCGAAAGCACGACGATGATCAAAACGGGAAAGAGCAGCAAAGGGGAATAGAAATAATGGATGTAGGCGAACGTCGTCAAGTTTTTGCGCGAAGAGACGGCGGCCATGATGAGCATGACCAGCACGGTCACTTCCAGCGGCGTATTTTTCAATACCGCCGTAATGACCACCTCGCCGAATTCCCGGGCGATGAGGGCGGCCAGTATGGCGAAAAAGCGATTGCAAGCGCACTGCCGATCCAGGCGAGCCATCTACCGATAATGTCCTCGCTGTACTGGATGATGGATTGATTCGGAAAGCGCATGCCGAGCAGCGAGATGAACACCATCCCGACAAACGCCAGCATCGTTCCCAGCAGCGTAACGAGAGGCGCTCCCGAATCGGCCCCGCGAACGGCAAAAAGCGGAAGCGCAAGCACCCCTACGCCGATAATGGTGCTAATCAAGATCGTCGTGGCCTGCCCGACCGTAATATTGCGGGAATCGTTCATCGTTAACGCTCCTTGTCTTCCTTGGCATTCTTGTCGTCCGGGGCGCTATTGTCATCATCTTTAGCGCTATTGTCGTCCTTAGCACCCTTGTCATCTTTAGCGCTATTGCCATCCTTGGCGTTCGGGTTATGGACAGGTTCCATAATATCGTCTTCCCGGGAATGAATAACGGCTTGCCCGATATTCTCCCCCGTGCGGGATTGGTCCAGAGGGTGCAAAAAGGACGGTCTGCTCTTCATTTTCCACAACGGGCCCCGGATCAGCAGATCTCTCGAATCGAGAAAATTGCCGGGAACAAGCGGACTGAGATAAGGAACGCCAAACGATCGCAGCGACAGCAAATGATTGGCGATGAATATGATCCCGATCATCAGTCCGTACAGACCGAAAATCCCGGACAGGATCACGAGGGGAAAACGAAGCAGCCGCAACGCCAGCGCCGCGTTATACGACGGCGTAGCGAACGACCCGATCGTCGTCAGTGCGATGATGACGACCGTGATCGGACTTGCGAAACCCGCCGATACCGCCGCCTGCCCGATGACAAGGACGCCGACGATGGAGAGGGCGCCGCCGACCTGCTGAGGCAGCCGGATCGTCGCTTCCCGCAACACCTCCATTGTAACTTCCATAAAGAGCACCTCGATAATGGCCGGGAAAGGAACGCCCGCTCGTCCGCCGGCGACCGCTACCGCAAATTCCGTCGGGATCAGTTCCGGATTGAAGGAAATAACCGCCACATAAAGCGACGGGAAAATAAGGGAGAAAATCAGCGCCACCAGCCGCGCCAAACGAATCGCGCTCATCATGACATACCGTTCGGTATAGTCCTCCATCGTCTGGTAAAACTGACTGAAAACGGTCGGGACGATTAAAGCGAGCGGAGAACCGTCGACGATAATCGCCACCCGTCCTTCGAGCAGATTGGCCGCCACTTTGTCGGGACGTTCCGTATATTGCACTTGCGGAAACGGCGACCAGTGATTGTCCTCAATAAACTGCTCCAGATACCCGGAGTCCAGCACCGCGTCGATATTCACTTTGGACAAACGATTTTTCACTTCGCGGACAATTCCCGGATTGGTCACGCCTGCCAAATAGCAGATGGCGACTTTCGACTTCGTCTTCGTGCCGATTTCCATCGTATTGACGCGAAGATCCGGAGTCTGCAGCCGGTACCGGAGCAACGAAATGTTCGTTCCGAGCATCTCGATGAACCCTTCGCGCGCGCCCCGAATAACCTGCTCGGTCGCCGGCTGGTCGATCGAACGCTTCATAATATTGCGCGTGCCGATCATGATCGCTTCGTCCATTCCATCGACGACAACGACGGACTGACCGAAAAGCAAGCCTTCGACCAGCTTTCCGAACCGCTTCTCCAGAATGGCTTCGCTATGGTACAGCGTATCTTTGACCAGCACTTCCTTAAGCGGAGCCGCAGCGTCTTGCTGCCCGCTCTCACGTGGCTTCAGCATAAGCGGCTTTAAAATGTCATTGTTGATGACCGACTGGTCGACCATATGGGAGAAATAGAAGATGGCCGCGTCATGTTTCCCGAATACATGAAAACGATGCGTGACGAAATCGTCGTTCTCGCCCAGCAGCTTCTTCATAAATTCGACTGCTTCCGCCAGGCTGCCGCTAAGTTCGCGATTCTTCTTTTCATCCATAACATGATCCGGAACCGCCGCTTTATTTTGTTTTTTCGAGACTTTCGAACGCAACCAATTCGAATATGACATATCTGCACCGTCCGGTTTCCTTTTCAATTCAAGTTAAGTCTTTCCAAACGGAGCGGTTTTCATGAATGCAAAAGCGATGTTTATTACAATCAACTTGCAGGATTTTCCTGAATTTTGCCGAAGAAATGAAAGGTCTGAATTTCACGGAGGCAGCCTCTTTAAAGATACGGATTCTCCAGTAACAAAATAGGGTAAAATTGTGAGGGAACATAATGAAGATCTTCCAAAGCGCCGCCATATTGTTGCTATTCAGTTTTATGGCGGTGCCTCTCTACGCTTCCGCAGCCTCCGCCGGGACAGTTCGAGTCATTCTGAACGATAAACAGGTTGCACTATCTAAGGATGTCATCGTCCGAAATAATCGCACGTACCTGCCACTTCGCTCGTTGTCCGAAAATATGGGATTTAAAGTCCGGTACGAGGCTGCTTCCCACACCGTTTCGTTGGCCAGACCGGAAACCGATATCATCCTTGCTTTGAACCGGCCTGATGTCACCGTCAACGGAGTCGCAAAGACCAATCCGGATGCTCCGTTCGTCCGAAACGGTACGACCTATGTTCCGCTACGTTTCATCGCGACCGCAACGAAAGCGAATATCGAGTGGAACAAGAAGGCAAACGAAATTGCGGTAAAGGATCAGGCGTTCATCCATTACGCCGATGCAAAGGCCGATTATTGGGTATCGTTCGAAAGCGGGAAAGTGTTCATCTCGCAAGACGGAAAGATCCGCGAGCTGACCGGGGCCAATGTGAAGCCGCTTGAGCAGGGAAGCATCGAAACGCACTATTTCGGGGATCGATCATTGCTACTGACGGTCGATGACGAACATGGGGCTCATATGACGATCTTTCACAACCGATATCAGTTTCTGGTGAAGGATGGCGCGGTAATCAAGAAATCCTATTACACTTATTCGGGCAATTACGCCATTGCGGATTTCCAAAAAGTTAAGTCGAATCAGTCCTATTTGTTCGACGGTAACGTTTTGCAATTGATCGACCGCCAAGGCCGCCTTTCCGAAGCGTACGATCTGAACGCGATCACCGGCGAAACCGGCTCCTTCGTGATCGACTATGTCGATCCGGAATTCGCGCTCGTCCGGCCGGCCCGCAATCTGCAGCTCATTTATGTCGACCTGATGGATAAATCAAGCGAAGTTCTCTATCGAAAGCTGCTGACGGAAGAAGAGCAAAAGCTGTGGGAGAGCCTCGATGAAGCGGGGGACGCGTATTTCGTCTCCACACTGTTGAAGCTGGAGAAAAGGGAAGGAAACACTCTTTATCTCAGTTACCGCAGTCCCGCAACGGAACAGACGGTTCATGTCGAATACCGTATTCAATGAAAAGCAAAACATTCCGATTAAGCACCTGAAGATTTTGCTCCAAAAGAAAACCGCCCACATACCTGATATCCATTCTCAGAATAGGTTGATAGGAGTTTTTCCCAATCTTCAAAATTTACAAGGATATTCATCATTTCTTGTTCACTTCTCAACCCCGTAGTCCTTCGTTCCAATCGTTTTCTTTTGTAGCCAAACCAAGATATTAACCCGGTTATAGAATAAACGTTCTTATTGATCAAATATCAATAGTTGAAGTTAACATAGCCTATGAAAAAGAAAAAGGGAAGCTTTAACCAGCTCCCTTTTTCAGCCTGTTGTGGTTTTTCAACAAGTTGGCTGCTGAACTTGTGTTCGATCGCTTTTGATCGGCAGCCACCGGAACAACCTTTAAAAAAACAATACGTAAATGGCAGCCGCGAGAAGAAGACGGTAAACGGCGAAAGGCACAAGCTTGATCCGGTTGATCAGCTTCAGAAAGAAGCGGATGGAGAAATAGGCGACGACAAAAGCGCTTATAAAGCCCGCGATGAAGAACGGCAGCGCATCGGCCGACAAATATTCCCAGTTTTTGAACAGCGACAGCGCGCTGGCTCCGGCCATAATCGGCACCGCCATAATAAACGTAAAATCGGAAGCCGCACGGTGGCTCATGCCGAGCAGTACGCCTCCGGAAATCGTCGAACCCGAGCGCGAAAAGCCGGGCCAAAGGGAAAGACATTGAATCAGGCCGACGGTCAACGCCTGCTTGTACGTAATCTGATCGACCGTCTCCGTCTCCGGCCGCTTCTTGCGGAACCGGTCGGCGGCGATCATCAGTATGGCGCCGAGGACAAGACCGATCAGAACGGTTCTGGTCGAGAACAAATATTCATCGATGTAATCCTCGAACAGCAAACCCAAAATCGCTGCGGGCAGCAGTCCGACGATCACATGGGTCAGCTTCAGCCTTTTGGCGCGAGGCTCCGACACACGGCGGCCAAGCCCCAGCATGTCGATAAATCGCTGCCAGAACAAAATGACGACGGCCAAAATCGATCCGAGCTGAATGACGACCTTGAACGTATTGGCCCCTTGCTGCGTTAAGAACTGTTCGGATTTCAGCCACATATCGTCAAAAATAATCATATGCCCCGTCGACGATACGGGGGCGAATTCCGTCAAACCTTCGACAATGCCCAACATTACCGCTTTTAAAATGTCAATCATGTTTTCGCTCCTGTTTCAAAAATTCCGAATATAATGCCGCATATTTATTATAACGAAGTTAGGAGCGATTCGGTTTTAGGAAGTTTCGATCATTTTCGTTTCCCGAAAAACAAGAAAGGAGCGCAGGTTGCCGCTCCTCTCCCTGGTACTTATGCACCAATCCGGCGTTATCCGTTCAGCCCGGCTCTGATCGCTTTCAGCCGCTTCATCACATCGTTGCCGCCGCGGCCGAAATAATCATGCAGCGCCACATACTCCCGGTACAGCTGCTCGTAGACTTCCGTATGGGCCGGGATCGGCTTGAACGTTTCCTTGCGCACCCGGGCCATATGGTCCGCCGCTTCGACGATCGAATCGTAGCCGCCCGCCTCCGGGCCCGCCGCCACGGCGCCGAACATGGCCGCTCCGAGCGCCGCCGTCTGCACCGAATCGGCGATTTTGATTTCCCTGCCCGTCACGTCCGCGTAAATCTGCATCAGCAGCCGTGTTTTTGCGGCAGTCCGCCGCAGGCGTACAGCTCGCTGATCTCGACGCCGCTGTCGGCGAACGCCTCGATAATCCTCCTCGTGCCGAAAGCGGTCGCTTCCAGCAGCGCGCGGTATATTTCCTCCGGCTTCGTCTGCAGCGTGCAGCCGAGCAGCAGGCCCGATACGTTCGCATCCATCAGCACGGAGCGGTTGCCGTTCCACCAGTCGAGCGCGAGCAATCCGCTTTCGCCCGGACGATACTTCGCGGCCTGTCGCTCCAGCCATTCATGAACGCCGATCCCTTCCCGCTGCGCCGCATCCTTCACGTACTGCGGCACCGCCTGCTCCACATACCAGGCGAAAATGTCGCCGACCGCGGATTGCCCGGCTTCGTACCCGTAGCATCCGGCCACGATGCCGTCCTCCACGACGCCGCATATGCCTTCGGCATGAACCTCCCTGTCGCTCAGCAGCAGATGGCAGGTCGACGTCCCCATCGCCATGACCAGCTTGCCGGGCGTCACGACGCCGGAAGCCGGCACCATCGCGTGGGCGTCGATCACGCCGACGGCTACCGCCGTGCCGGCGTTCAGCCCCGTTATCGCGGCCATCTCCCCGGTCAGCCTTCCCGCCCTTGCGCCGAGCGGCGCGATCGGTCCGCGCAGCTTCGTCTGCGCCAAATCTTCGAGCCGCGGATCGAGCGCCCGGAAAAATCGGCGGACGGGAAGCCGCTCCGCTTGTGCCAGAGCGCCTTGTAGCCGGCCGCGCAGCTGCTGCGCACCAGCTCGCCCGTCATCTGCATGACGATCCAGTCGGCCGCCTCGATGAACAAATCCGTCTGCTCATAAATATGCGGCGCCTCGTTCAAGATTTGCCATATTTTCGCCAGCATCCATTCCGACGACAGCTTGCCGCCGTACCGGGGCAGAAACGCCTCGCCGCGCTCCCTGGCGATTTCGTTGATGCGGTCCGCCTCGTCCTGGGCCGCATGGTGCTTCCACAGCTTGACCCAGGCATGCGGTTCGTCCCGCCACTGTTCGCGCAGGCAGAGCGGCGTGCCCGTCTTGTCGAGCGGCATCATCGTGCAGGCCGTAAAATCGATGCCGACGCCGATCACTTCGTCCGGACTGACGCCGGCCATCCGCAGCACTTCGGGCACCGAGCGCCTGAGCACCTCCACGTAATCGTCCGGATGCTGAAGCGCCCAGTCGGGCCCGAGCCGCCTGCCTCCGGGCAGCGCTTCGTCGATGACGCCGTGAGGATAAGGCGTCACGTGGGAAGCGACCTCCTCCCCTGTCGCCAAGTCGGCGAGAAGCGCCCTTCCCGACTCTGTCCCGTAATCGATGCCGATCGCATAACGCTTCATATGCAGCTTTCCCCTCCGTCTTGTCATTCCCATCAGGATGCGATTGCCCCAAGGATGCGCTCGACCACGCTGCGATACATGCGCATGAGCCTAACGTCCCGCCAGCCTTCCTAATAAATTCGGCCCGATCGGCAGCTTCCCGGCCTTGCTTCCCATTTCGCAGGCCGGGCCTTCCGCCGCGAAATCGCCGCTGTAAAATCACTGCTATACTAATAAGGCGGACGCTTGTTTCCAGGTTCCTTCGTCGCCCGCATCACGCCTTCGGGACGTTCGCGTCCGGTGGTCTGGCATAGCCGCTGTCGCGGAGAACTCCGGGCATAGCCGCCGCCGACACGCCGGCTTCCGCAGCCGCTTTCTCGAATCGTTGCTTGGGACCGACCCGTTTCGCCTCGCGCGTGGCTTCATCGCCCAGCAGACTATGTAAACGATTACGTAATCGTTTACATAGAGTTTACTTCGACTTTGCTTTGATGTCAATATCGAAATGGGCGGATTCGAAATTTATCAAGCGGCTTCGGACCGCCATAACGGGAGCTAGAACGAAGAAGAGGCGCCCTCATCGTGACCGGACCGGCCGCAGCATGGCTCGGAGCCGGCGCCCCGGGCTGCCGGAATGCCCTGGCCGGGACACGGCTTTGCCGGAGCGGGGCCGCCACGGAGCGGGGCCGCCACGGAGCGGGGCCGCCCGGCATTACGCCGTCAACGACTGATGCAACCGACACCGCGTCGCGGCCTTTCGTTATTTGCCGACGGTGTATGTATAGGTCAGCGTTTGCCCGTTTTCGATCGATGTGCGCGTGAAATATAAGATGTCGCCCTGCTCTTTCGCCAGCGCCAGATCGAAGTAATGTAAGGAGACTTGTCCTTGATGAGGACGGTCCGCGTTTGCGCATCCCACTTGGCCTCGCCGTCGAACCACTCCGCAACGAAACGGACCGGCACATAGAGGCGCTGCTTGTAAATTTTGGGCGGCACATCCAGCGTATACGTTCGATCTCCCGACTGCATTTTTTCGTTCGGAGAGTCAGGACCAATTCCTTGCCTGGTTGAATGAACGTCGCCGTTTGCCGTTTCTGATTCCATTGCACTTTCAATTGTAAAATCGAAGCCAGATCTCTGAGCGGAAGCAAGATTCGCTCCTTACGTTCATAAATTTAAGCCCCCTTCGATGTTCAGTTATAAGCCTGCGCTTTAAGCGACCGTTTGCCGGGCAGGGTCTCTGGCACGCTGCGTCGGGCCATTCCCGCCGCGCCGTTCCGCGAAAAGCCCGCTACAGCTTGCCGCGATATTGTCCGGGGGTGACGCCTTCGATTTTCTTAAACACGCGGATCAAGTAAGAGGACTGGTATCCGACGCGCTCGGCAATTTCGTTTACCTTCAAGTCGGTTTCGACAAGCAGTTCCTTCGCTTTGGCGAGGCGGACGCTCGTCAAGTAATCGACGAAGTTGACGCCTTTTACCATCTTGAATACGCGGCTCAGCGTAAACGGGCTTACGCCTACTTGCTCCGCGCACGCCTCCAGCGACAATTCTTCCATGTAGCGTTTCTGCACGAGCGCGCACACCGCTTCGACCGCGTCCTGGTACATATATTCTTTTTGTTGCTCCCGCTCGCGCAGGTACAAGTCGATCACGCGGTCGAACAGCCAGGCTTGCAGCCGCGACGGCTCCCGCAGTTGTTGCAGCTCCAGGTACACATTCCGGTCGAACAGCCGTTGCGGCTGCACGCCGGACTCCAGCATCATGTGCCGGATCGCGCCGAGCAGCTGCACCGATCCTTCCTGAACGTCCAATTCCTTTGCATCCCGCTTTTCCATTTCCGCGAAAAACCGTTCCAGCAAGCTGCGAATTTCGCTTGGATGCCCGACCCGGATCGCTTGTAAAAGCTCCTTTTCCGTCTGGAAAGGGTACCAACCGCTGCCGTTCCTCTGCGCCTCGGTCAGTTCGTCCAGCAGGATGACCTCGTTTTTACGCCGGACTTCACGGAACCGGATCGCATATTTCACTTCCTCCAGTAGCCTGGGAATGTCGCCAAGTTTCGTCGTCGTCGCGCCGACAAGCACGGTCGCCGTAAGGCGCAAGACATCGTTTAATGCGACGAGCAAAGCGGAGGCGCGCTCGCGCTGCAGCTTGCGATGCAAGTCCGCAGCGCGTTCGGCGGGGGAGAAGACCAGTACGCCGACGGATAAATCCTGGAAGTTAATCAATTCGACGGTATCTTCCCAGGAAGCGGCGACGTCCCGCATGACGTTGGCGGCGGCGAACGTCGCAAGCTGCGTGTCGTCGTCGCGGAAACGGCCAGCCGACGCCGTCAAATCGCTCAATCGGACGTACAGCAGCGAAAACCGTTGCCCGGACACTTCCCACCGAAGCGATTCCATTCGCTTGCGCAGTTGTTCCTCCGTAAGGGAATAATAGTGACCTTGCACCATCTGGAGCAAAAACCCTTCGCGCAAGAGCGGCATGCTCCTCTCGAGCGTTTCCATTACGGACCGGTTTTGGCTCCGCACTTCGTCCCACCGGTTGCGAATAAGGGAAAATTCGTCGGCGGCGCCGGCCGGTTTCGGCGCGGCCGACGACGCGAGCGCGACCGCGCCCGAAGCCGGGGACGTGCCGCCGATCCACTGGACGAGATTGCGCACCGGTCTCGACAACCGGTCGGAAGCGAACCAGGACAATAGCGAGGCGATCAGAAGCGAACTGCCGCTAATCGCCAGCAAAAGACGCGACACGGCGACGACGGGTGCGGTCAAATGATTCAGCGGAACGGCCGTCACGTACGTCCAGCTTGTGCCAAGGCGCGCCATGCGTCCGTACGATACGGCGTAATCGGTCGATGCGTTGCGCTGCACGAACGACCCGTACGGCTCGTCCATGGATGTGACGCGTTGCCGCACCGCTTCGAACAACGCCGCCTGTTCGGGCTGAACGGCCGCTTGTTCCAGCACCGGTTGCCCGTCGTCGCGCAGCAGAAACGCGAGCGCGTCGTCTCTCGTGCGCAGCTCGTTCGCAATGTCCGCAAGCCTCTCCGGATGAATATGGACGATCAGGGAACCGTACGTCTTTTTTTCGCTGCCGGGCAGGCGTTGGACGAGGGCGAGCGACGTCTCGCCCGGCTGGCCATGGGGACGCGGCAAGTCTTTCACCCAGCGGAGATTGTTCGCCCCCCGGTACAACGCGTCGTAAACGCTTCGCGCGCCAGGGTCGCGAACGTATACGATACCGTCCGTGTCCGTTATGAGCGCTGACGACGCGGGCAGGTGAACCTGAATTTGCTCGATGAACGGATAGGTATTGCGCATCACCATCAGCGCCGAGTACAACGTATGGACTTCGTTGTAATTCATCTTCAAGTCCCACCGGTCCATTCTCTGCTCGAAGCGGGGATCGATCGACCATTGGGTGACGGCGAGCTCCAACTGGTCGAACATCCCGTCGATCCGCTCCGTTCCGTTTTTGAGCAACATGTCCTGCGACCGTTTCACTTCCTGTTCAATGTGAGTTTTCCCGATCGCATACGAGGCCGCACCGACCGCCGCCGTCGGAATGCTGCTGATGCAAAGCGCCATCAGCAAGCTTTTGCGAAAAAACGATTTTCCAAGCCACGCCCTCCACATAATTTCACCCCGATCTAAAATTTTCCTGCCGCAACGGCGAAACGCCTCCCGACAACGGGGGAGGCGTTTCGCCTTAACTGCCGGAGTTCCGCTTCTGATACGCCGCGTTCATCTCTTCCGTAATTTTCAGCAGATCCGGATCTTTTTTCAATTGCCCGACGAAAGCGTCCCATGCCTCGATCGGCTCTTTCCCGAGAATGACTTTCGTCTTCATGTCCTGAATTTTTTGCGGAGCTCGGCGCCGACCTTCACGTCCGTATCGGAAAACAGCCCGACCGCGACGTCGGGGACGCTCACTTCAGCCCGCTCGTCGATAATTTTCTTATTGCGCTCCAGCACGTCTTTCGGCATGCCGACGCGGTGGGCGCGCTGGTATTTGTCGTATTTCCCGAAAATTTGCCCGAACGCCTGCTGCGCCACAATATCCTTTTCCGCCTGCTCCGTCATCACGTAAATGCCGTCCTTCACCGTATGGTGCACGCCGGGCAAACCGTACCACGCCAACTCGTGGCCTTCGTCGGAAGCGCCGTAATCAAGAAATGCAAGCAGCTTTTTCATTTTTTCTTCCGGCACAGACTTCGGAATGGCGTATATGCCGAAATATCCGCTGTCGCGGTTGACGTATCCGTTGAGCGATACGAGCGGGAGAAAGTCCGCTTCCGGATTGGTCTTGCGCAGCTCCTGCGTCGGCTCCCACGCCGCTTCGACCGTATCCTGGAAACCGCCGGCGCGGCCCGCCTTCAGCAAATCTTTAGCCTGCGTATTTTTCAGCACGGCCAAATCTTCCGGAAGCAGTTTCTCTTTGTATGCGTTGCTGAGCCAGACGAGCGCTTCGCGCATTTCCGGCAACACGTTGACGTTGACGAGCTTGCCGTCAACGAGCTTCCAGTCGCCGTTCGCGCCGGTGAACACATTTTGCAGTTGGCCCAACAGCGCCATGCCTTGCTGATCGACAAAACCGGCGTACCCGATCGTATCCTTTTGCCCGTTGCCGTCCGGATCCTGCTCCACGAACGCCTTGAGCACCGTGTAAAGCTCGTCGGTCGTCGTCGGCACTTGGAGACCCAGTTTATCGATCCAATCTTTTCGCAAGTAGATGAACCCTCCGCCTTCGACCGGACGGACGCGAGGCACGCCGTAGTTGCGGCCGTCCGCCTGCTTCGTGTTCACCCACGATTCTTCCGGGTATTTGCTCAAGTTCGGGTAATCCTTGATGTAGTCCGTAATGTCCCAAAACGCGCCTTGTTCCACCATCGTCCGCACTTGCGGCGTGAACGGGTTGTCGAGCAGCATCAAGTCCGGGATGTCGCCGGAGGCGAGCGTCACGTTCACTTTGTCGCCGTAGCTGTTGGGTGACACCCACGTGATGTCAAGTTTCGTATTCGTTCGTTTTTCGACTTCTTTTACGATGACGTTGTCTTTGCCCGGCGACTCCGGCGTGTAGTAGAGCGTCATTATTCTGATGTCGAGCGGCTTCTCGCCGCCGCCTTCGGCGCCGCCGCTGCCGGACGGGTTCGTGTTCGAGCATGCCGTCGTCAGCGCGAGCGCCAATGCGAGTCCCCCCAAAAGCCACATCGTTACTCTGCTTCTCTTCATAAACCGTTGGCCTCCTTAGGTATTATGGTATCGGGGCAAGCCGGCCGGAAGGAGCGGTTTACTCCTTCACGGAACCGACCATAGCTCCTTTGGCAAAATGTTTTGCAAAACGGGTACACGAG